>CBFCXA010000238.1:0-4373 GCA_965601985.1 uncultured Chromatiales bacterium
TCTTGGCTTTCATGATGTCCGGCAGCTTCACGTAGCGCGGCTCGTTCAGGCGCAGGTCGGTAGTCACCACGGCCGGCAGGTCGACGTCGATAACTTCCAGCCCCGCGTCGACTTCGCGCGTGACCCGGGCCGTCCCGTCGCTGAGCTCCAGTTTGGAAGCGAAGGTCGCCTGCGGGCGATCCCAGAGCGCCGCCAGCATCTGGCCGGTCTGGTTGCAGTCATCGTCGATCGCCTGCTTGCCGAGGATCACCAGTTCGGGCTGCTCGCGTTCGATCAGCTTCAGCAGCACGCGCGCGGCAGCCAGCGGCTCGAGCGCATCGTCGCTGTGCACCAGGATCGCGCGATCCGCGCCCATGGCCAGCCCGGTGCGCAGCTGCTGCTGGCAGTCCTCGCTGCCGATAGAGACTGCGATCACTTCCTCCGCGCCACCGCTTTCGCGGATTCGCAGGGCTTCTTCCAGCGCTATTTCGTCGAAGGGGTTGATGCTCATTTTCACCCCCTCGGTGGCGACGCCGGAATTATCCGGCTTGACCCGAACGCGGACGTTGTAGTCGACAACGCGTTTCAGGCAGACGAGAATCTTCTGCATACGGGCGCTCCTGAAGGCAGGCGCAAAACCTGATATTTTCCGGGACCAGCCGGGTCGATACAAGCAGCACCCGGGACCCAGCCTACGGGATTTTATGTACTCGACCCTTATCAGCGCCGAAGAACTGGCCGGGCGGCTCGGTTCGCCGGGCTGGGTCGCGGTCGATTGCCGCGTCGACCTGACCGATGCGGCCGCCGGCGAAGCCGCGTGGCGCGCCGGGCACATTCCGGGCGCGGTCTTCGCCGATCTGGACCGGCTGTTGTCCGGGCCGGTATCAACGGAACGGGGCGGGCGGCACCCGCTGCCGGACCCGGAAGCACTGTGTGCCGGCCTGGGCCGGCTGGGCATTCACACCGAATCACAGGTCGTGGTCTACGACGCCAGTGCGGGCATGCTCGCCGGTCGCTTGTGGTGGCTGCTGCGCTGGCTGGGTCATGATCAGGTCGCGGTGCTCGACGGCGGTCTCGATGCCTGGCTGCAGGCGGGCTGCGAAGTCACCGCGCTTGAGCCCGATCCGGCGCCCTGCGAGTTCCGCGGCGAGGCGGGCGCAATGTCGGTTCTGAATGCCGAGCAGGTGGCAGCTGGCATCGCCGACGGCAGCCTCGTGGTCGTCGACGTGCGGACTGCGGAGCGGTTTCGTGGCGAGATAGAGCCGCTGGACCGGGTCGCGGGCCACGTTCCCGGCGCCGTGAACCTGCCACTCGGGAACAACCTTTCCGGAACCGGCGGGTTCCAGGCGCCGGACGCGCTGGCGGCTCTGTACGAGAACCGTTTACCGGATACCGACCCATCGGCGCTGGCTTTCATGTGCGGTTCCGGCGTGTCCGCCTGCCACAGCCTGCTGGCGCTGGAAATCATCGGCTGGTCCGGAGCGGCACTGTACGCCGGCTCCTGGTCAGACTGGATCAGCGACCCGCACCGGCCGATCGCTACCGGCGGGGCATGACCGCGCGTTTGTCGGCGGTTGTCGCGCTCGCGTTGCTGCTGCCCGCCTGCGCTTCCGATACCGCGCGCGATGCACCCGACGACGAGATGGCCGGTACGCCCGGATGCTTCAATATCCGTGATGTGCAGAACTTCCGCGTGATCGATCGCAGCCGGCTGATCGTATTCGCGCCCAACGACTCGCGTGCCTTCCAGGTGCGGATCTCGCCACCGTCTTCAGAGCTGCGCGGCGCGCCGGGGATCGCCTTCGAATCGCGCAGTGGCCGAATCTGCGGCCGCGCGGGCGAGAGCATATACTTCGATGGTCCCGGCGGGACACGCTATTCGGTCACCGACGTAAGACGGCTGGACCAGGCACCGCCGAAATTGCCGAGCGGCGGAGATGGCCCGGAGGCTGCGGGTCTCGAACCGGAACCCGAATCCGCGGCCGAAATCGAACCGCTGCCGGGCGCGGACGACGAGCAGGCCGACGAACAATAGAAAGCAGGGTAACCATGAGCGATATTCTTCAACGCGACCACCGCACCATCCGTGGCGTCATCCGCTACACCAGCAAAAAACCTGAACGGATGGACGAGGAGCGGGGACGCGAGTTCTTCATCATCAACGTACACGACGACGGCGCGCGAACCATCAACGTGCATTCGGAGATCGACGACCGGCCCAGCGTGATGCGCGATGCGACCTACAGCCTGGATGCCGACTGGTATCCAATCGACTGCTTCGTGCGGCTTAGCGTGGCCGACAAGTTCATGGGCACCGGCTGGTTCCTGTTCGAAGACGGTGAGACGCTGTGCGAGACCTGCACCGCGCTGGAAGGCCGGGTGACCCAGCGCATGCGCACCAACGGGCGTCTGAAGACTTTCCAGAATCATGCGATCGCCTGTGATGCCTGGCACATGCGCCTGTTCGACCGGAGCAAGGGCCCGGGCGTACAGGGCGTGGACGAAGTACTCCTTTGCTCGCCCGATCACCGCGGTGCGACCGGTCCGATGCTTTTCAAGATCGGCATGGGCATCGAGTATGTCGGCGAGGAGGCGATCGAAATCGAGGCGGGTCGCTTTGATTCACTGCACTTCCGCATGGTCTCCGCGCCCGGCCTGCCACAGGAGCATCCGCCCTATGATGTCTGGTGCAGCAACGACGACGATTACATCCTGCTGCGCGCGGGCGCGGGCGGCTACATGCAGACGCACTACGAGCTGGTGGAACTGATCCACGAAGACACCTGACGCGAGCGCGGCGGTCCGGTCCGTCGCATCCGGGAGTAACGCCATGATCGACAAGCTGAAGCACTGGTGGACCTGGGACCCGGAGTTCGAAAAGAACAGCGCGGACAATCCACTTACCCCGCTCACGGATGCTCAGCGGCGCGGTACCGGGCCGCTGCTGACCCTGGCATTCGGCTGGGGGTTCCTGGTCACCGGGCTGATCGTCGGCGGGCTGCTTGGCAGCGGCATGCCGTTCTGGCCGGATATCGCGCTGGCGACGTTCTTCGGCAACCTGGCGAACTTCGTGATCGGTGCGGTGGTCGGCTATATCGGCTACAAGACCGCCTGCAACAGCGGCCTGCTGTATCGCTACGTATACGGGCGCATCGGCGCCTACTTGCCGGTACTGGTAATTGCCTTGCTGACCATCGGCTGGCAAGGCATCGTGGTCGGCGCCTTCGGCTTCGCCTGGGCGCAGAGTTTTACCAGCCCGACCTTCTATGCGGTGGCGATTTTTGCCGGGCTGCTGTTCACCGTAACCACCTACTTCGGCGTCAAGGGCCTGGAACTGGTCAGCGTGCCGGCCGTGGTGATCCTGGTCGCGGTCGGCGGGTATGCCGCCTGGCTGAACATCGACCAGGCCGGCGGCTGGGGCAGCTTTCTGGAGCTCTCGCGCAGCCAGGCCGGTACCGAGACGGAGCGACTGACTCTGCTCCAGGGCATCAACATCGTGATCGGTTCCTGGATCGTCGGCGCGATCGTTATGCCGGAATACACGCGCTTTGCGCGCAAAGCCTGGGTCGCGATCGCCATCCCGTTCATCGTGCTGATGATTTCGCAATGGTTCCTGCAGGGCATCGGTGCGCTCGGCGGCGTCGTCTCCGGCACCTACGATTTCACCACCTACCTGCTGGCGCAGGGCATGGTGGTTGGCGGCATCGGCCTGATCGGCATGAGCCTGGCGCTGTGGACCACCGGTGATGCGAACCTGTACCTGCCGGTGATCCAGACCGCCAGCGTGTTCCGCCGGCCGCAGCACGTAATGACGGTGATCTGCGGTTTGCTGGGTACGGTGCTGGGGCTCGGCATCTACCAGCAGTTCGCGAACTGGATCGAACTGCTGGCCGTGCTGGTGCCGCCGCTGATCGGTCCGGTGATCGTCGACTATTACATCGTGAATCGCGGCCGCTTCAGTGCCGCGGCCCTGGAAGCGTCGCCGGGCTGGAACCCGGCCGCCTTCATCGCTTACCTGGCCGGCGCGATCAGCACCAACTGGTCACCGGACTGGACCGTTCCGG
This sequence comes from uncultured Chromatiales bacterium, assembly GCA_965601985.1. Taxonomy (GTDB): domain Bacteria; phylum Pseudomonadota; class Gammaproteobacteria; order Steroidobacterales; genus J054. The sequence continues at coordinate 4,044 of CBFCXA010000238.1, forward strand.
CGCTGTTCGGGCTGATCGTATCGATGATCGTGTACGCGGTGGTCTACGAACTGCTGCACCTGGCCGGCATCAACCCGCACGCCGCGGGTCGGCGCAGCACCGTAACCTCAGCGGGCGCCTGAAACGCTATTTGGCCGCTTCGGCCAGCGACGGCTCCTCGACGATCTCGATCCATTCACCCGCCGGCCCGTTGCTGACCGCAACGCGCCGGCCGTTGTAGGGCAGGCCGGACAGGCTGGTCGGGCTGGCCCGCCAGTCGAGTTGCACCGCGTCGATATCCGCCACGAGGAAGCCGACCATTGCGATCCCCGGCGGCAGCTTGCCGGATGG
>CBFCXA010000239.1:0-4264 GCA_965601985.1 uncultured Chromatiales bacterium
TAAAAATGGTGCCGGGTCTATTTATCCGGAACGTAAATAGACCCGGTACCTTTTTATTATCAATCCTCGCCCGCCGCCCGCGTATCGACCACGCTCAGGCGTTCGTCGACATCCAGCGTAACCGCCTTCCACCGGTCTTCGTAGAAGCGCAGAAAGACCTCGCTGGTCTCGTAGCGGCGATTGGTCTCCCAGTCCCTGAACAGCATCGTGGCGCAGTACGCGTGAGTGACGGGGTAGATGGGCCGCTCGATGCGGATGTCCACGCCGAACTCCATACCGCTGATCGTGCTGTGGAGTTCGCTAAGGAACGCATTGGCTTCCGGGCTGTTGATCGGGTAACGGAGGTTGAAGCACACGCGCGTCTGGATTGGCCGGGTGGTCGCCCAGTTGTCGGGGATGTCGCCGATCCGAGTCTGGTAGCCGGCAAACTGCTCTTCCGGGGACTTGATACCGTCGGCCGCCGTCGCGTTAAGGCTGGCGAGCATCAGGCAGATTGCGCGAAAACTTATCGACATTGACCGTACTCCTGAATCCGATCGCGGCTTGATGTGGCAAATCGAGCATATCAGGCAGGCACGAAAATTGTGCCGGGTCTATTTTCCCGAAATGTGAAAACCGAAAATTGTGCCGGGTCTATTTTCCCGAAATGTGAAAACGGAAGGTAAATAGACCCGGCACCTTTTCGAGAATGTCCCCGTCGCAGCGTGGCAGGCGTATGATGGAATAAAATACCGGCGCAAACGCGGAGGCGAGTGATGACCGTGCAGCGACGCTCACTACTGGCTCTGGCGAGCCTGGCGCCTTTCACCCAGTGGAGCAGGACTATGGCCGCGGAACACAAGCCAGCCACGCCGGCCGAGACTGAGCGGCTCGTGCTCAGCGATTTCACCGGCGAGGAGCCGGTCGTACTCGACGGCGCCGGCTGGCGCGGCTTCAGCGATCGGGTGATGGGCGGTATTTCCGACGCACAACTCGAAACAAGCACGCTCGACGGCGTGCGTTGCGCGCGCCTCACCGGCACCGTCACCCGCGAGAGCAATGGTGGCTTTATCCAGATGGCGATGTATTTCGGGCGGCGCAATGCGCAGTTCGATGCCTCAGGCTACCGCGGCCTGGAACTCAAGGTGTACGGCAATAACGAAGACTACAACGTGCACGTGCGCACCGCCGACTGCGGCTGGTACGACGACTCTTACCGCTACACGTTCTTCGCCAAGCCCGAATGGCAGCGCGTGCAGATCCCGTGGAGCGACTTCAAGCCTAACCGCGTGACCGAGCCGCTGGACAGCGAACGGATTACGCGCATCGCCATCCTCGGCTGGATGCGGGAGTTCGAGGCGGATATCGGGGTGGCGGAGGTCGCTCTTTACTAAGCGGCGTTCCTTGTCATCGCCACCTCGCGACCCGGGCGCTTCCCGTTCCCGTACCGACGTTAACTGCCACCTGGATCGTTGTACCCGGCTGCTCGTTCATGTGCCGCTCATGAATGCGGCCCGCGTACTCGTAGCGTATGTTGTAGCCCGTCAGTTCTTGCTTCGATTCCATCCGCGTCACCATCCGGCAGCTATAGACTTTTTCGGATGGCTCGCGCAGTTCAGCCTCTCGCTGCATCGCGCCGAATAGATCCTCTCCTGGATCGGTAGCCCGAGCATCGCCGAGCGTTCGTGGATCCACCGAACTGGCTCTGGCAGGTTGCTGGTAGCCGCATTCCTCTGCCTGTACCGGCACCTGCCGCAACTTGTATACCGGTTGCACGTCGATTACGCGGGCCTCGTCGTAGAAGGTCTCCGCGCCAGCGGGCAGCGAACTCGCCAGGGTGGCGACAGCTGCAAGGTTTTTCAGGCGCTTATTCATTTTCTGTTCCTCGTCGCGCTACTGCAACGGAAAGCCCGCGCGCCGTAACTGGTTCGCGCTGCGCGCAAACTCTTCGCGCCCTTCGTAGCTGAGTACCACCGCGAACTCGCCGGTGCCATAGCGAAACCAGTCCAGCGCCAGGTCCGGTGCGGCGCCTTCCATCTGTTCGATGAAGGCCTCGGCGCGGTAGGGCTCGCCGAAGGTGATTACGGTGATGCGGCCGAGCTCGGAATACAGGCTGCGCACGGCCGGGTCCATCGGGACGCGGTCGCCGAGCACGTAGCCGAGATGTCGAAATATGTAGCCGCTGTACCACTCCGCACCCGACGGAATGTTGCTGCCACTGGTCGCAATCCGCCCGGGACCGTAGTTGTACGCGGCGAGCGCCAGGTGCAGGTTGCCTTTGTACTTCGCCAGTAGCTCCTTCAGGTAGCGCGTGCCGGCCTCGATGTTGGTGCAGGGGTCGTAGAGTTCCGACAGGCGGTGAATGCCGAGATGGTTGGCAGTGCCGGGCCAGAGAATCTGCATCACGCCGTAGGCGTTGGCCTTGGATCTCGCCGTCGGCTCGAAGTCACTCTCGCCGCGGGCGACGGCCAGCAGCAGGGTTTCCGGCAGGCCGTGTGCGTTAGCGGCGCGCTGGAAGCACTGCGCGTGCGGGAAGGTATAGCTGGGTGCCAGGCCGGTGTCGTGAGTCATGTATTCGCGCCACGCCTGGTCGAGGTCGGTTTGGGTGCGTGCGTGGGCGGAGCTGCTGGCGATCAGAACCAGCAGCAGTGCGGTAAGCATGCCGGGTCGCGGGATCACGGTGAGACCTCTGCGACTCGCAGTCCGGTTGCACTTTCGATCTGCGTAAGCTTGGCGTTGCGTTCGACTTCGTCGGCGTAGGCGAAGGCGACCTGGTAGGCGCCGGGTTTCAGGCGCAGTACGCGGTAGTCGATGTCGGTGATGGCGGTGAGCCGGGCGGCGAAGCCGTTGGCCGCGATCTGGCTGCGGAAGGGTTGCCAGAAGGGGTGCCAGAGCGCGTCGCTTGCCGGCTTCGCAGCCAGCGTTTCTGTCGGCGTATCTGCGGGTGTTTCTATTGTTGCATCGCCAGCCGGCTCGACGCCGTCGGGCGTTTCCATTTCGGCGGCCGCTGCGGTAATCGGCTTCGGCGCCGGCTCGATCGGCAATTCGGGCTGTGATTCCACGATCGGCTCCGCCGCCGGCATCGGCACCGGCTCAGCAACCGGCATCGGCACGTTATAGTCGCCGGCGGGTTTCCTAATCGGCGCCGGCGTGGCGGCCACCGTCTGCTGCGCCTCGACCTCGGCCGCTTCCCGCACCGCCGGTGCGCCCAGCAGCATCACCATCGCGCCGATCATGCCGGCCGCGCCTGTAACGAATCCTAGTAAGCGCATCATGCTCGTCACCTCAGTACACGTGCTGCACTCGCACGGCCTGCCAGTCCACCGCATACCGCCAGCGGCTGGTGATCTCGGCCAGGTCGGCAAGCCAGGTATCCAGCGCCGAACCCTTTAAACCATGTGTGGCGGAAAGCCCGCAGCGCGTCGGCAGCTGGTCGATGTGGCGACTGAGTGCGCGCGCGGCGTTCTTGTCGTTGACGGCGATGGCGTAAAAGCTCTCCAGCCCCTCGTGGCCCTGCCAGGCGCTGGCGGACTGGCGTGCATCGTCGATGGTGGGGAAGTGCAGCGGCTTGCCGGCGCGCGCGTTGATCCACGCGGCGTCGTGGCCGCAGCGTCGGCCCGACAGATTCACCAGGCCGTGGATGACCTGGAAGTTGAGCAGGAACACCCGCGCGTCGCGATGCGCGCGGGTCTGCAACAGGAAGCAGTCGCCGCGCTCGATCGTGTAGTCGGCGGTAACCAGCCCGGCGCGGTGGTAGCTGCCGCGGTAGTTGCAGGCGCGGCGGCGGCCGGGTTCGACGATCTGCAGCGGCTCGAGCAGGGTGGCGGGGCCGGTGTTGACGGGGGTTGGCAGCGTCGCAGCCGGGATCGGGCGGGCCGCGGGTGTCGGAACGGGCGCGGTTTGCGCGATCACCGACACCGGTGCATTCGGCAATCGCACGTAAGCGCTGGCGCTGAGCGCGGGCAGGTTCTGATCGCTGTTGGTCGGTGTAACCGTCACCCAGTACTGGTACAGGTCGTCGGAAATCGCATGCGCCCGGCCGTCGAGCTTCGCGTTGGCGGCTTCGGCATTCGCGGTGAGCTTCAGCGCGGGCTGGCCGGCCAGATTGTTGCGCACCAGCGCCAGCGCGCCGGGCAGGGCCGGGTCGGCGGCGGCGCTGGCGATTGCATGGATCACGTATTCCCCGGCCACCTGACCGAGCAGTTCGCAACCGAGTTCGTGCGCCAGCTGTGCGGCCAGCAGGTCCTGTTGCCGGGTGGTGTACGGCACCTCGCGACTGCCGCGG
>CBFCXA010000240.1:0-4257 GCA_965601985.1 uncultured Chromatiales bacterium
TTGGCGCCGCCGCCGTCAATGATGGCGATCGTGGGCCTGTTCATGCCGTCACCTAGAGTGTGCCCTTGGTGCTGGGTAGCTCGGCGCCGACTTGTGCCTTGGCCTGGCGGAACGCACGGCCGGTGGCCTTGAAACAGGATTCGACCATGTGATGCGTGTTCTCGCCCTGCACGCTGATGTGCAGCGCCGCGCGCAGGCTCTCGGCCAGCGAGCGGAAGAAATGCGTGACCATCTCGGTCGGGAACTGTCCTACCTGGTCGCGCGGGAATTCACCTTCGAAGACGAAGTAGGGACGGTTGGACAGGTCCAGCGCGACCTGCGCCCGGGCCTCGTCCATCGGCAGCAGGAAGCCATAGCGGGCAATACCGCGCTTGTCGCCGAGCGCGTCGCGCAGCGCCTCGCCCAGGCTCAGGGCCGTGTCCTCGACCGTGTGGTGCTCGTCGACCTCCAGGTCGCCGTCGCAGTTCAGGCGCAGCGAGAAGCCGCCATGCTTGGCGATCTGCTCGAGCATGTGATCGAAGAAGCCGATGCCGGTCTGTACTTCGATCGGACCCTCCGTGTCCAGGTCCACCTGGACCTCGACACGGGTTTCCCGCGTTTCGCGTTTCACCCTGGCCCGTCGGGGCGGCGCAGTCAGCTGCTGCGCAATTGCATGCCAGTCGCCGGGGTTAGTCGGATCGATCCGAATGCCGGCAATGCCCAGATTGTGTGCCAGCTCCAGGTCGGTCTCACGATCGCCGATTACCGCGCTGGCCTCGCGATCGATAGCGTTGCCGGCCATGAACTCGTCGAGCAGGGCGGTCTGTGGCTTGCGGCAGGCGCAGCCATCGCTGGGCCGGTGCGGGCAGATGAACACGTCGCGGAACTCGATGCCCTGGGAAGCGAACAGTTGCAGGACGAAGTCCTGCACGGTCGTAAAGTCAGTTTCCGGGAAACTGGTCGTGCCCAGTCCGTCCTGGTTGCTGACCATTACGAATTCGTAGCCGGCCGCCTGCATGCTGTGCAGGGCCGCAATTACGCCCGGCACCAGGGCGACCTTGTCGAGCCGGTCGACCTGTTCGTCGGCCGGTTCGACGATCAGTGTGCCGTCGCGGTCCAGGAAGGCGATTTTGCTCTCGTCAGTCATGGTCGGGCGATGGCCTCCAGCAGCCGGTCGTTGTCGGCCCGGGTCGAAATGGTGATGCGCACGCAACCCGGCGTGTAGCTGCTCTGTGAAAAGTCGCGAATCAGCACGCCGGCCTGCCTGGCGTCAGACACCAGCCGCTCGGCGTCGCCGGCCTGCACCAGCAGGAAATTAGCATCGCTCGGCCAGACGCGTTCGATGCGCGGGTTGGCGGTCAGTGCTTCGGCGACCCGCTGCCGTTCGGCGATCAGCTGGTCGATGTCGCGTTGCCTGGCGGCAGCCTCGTCGAGGGCGGCCAGCACCGCATCGGTACAGGGCGTCGACAGGCTGTACGGTGGCAGTACCCGCGCCAGCATGTCGATCACCGCCGGGTTGGCCAGGGTCGCGCCACAGCGCACACCCGCCAGGCCCAGCGCCTTGGACAGGGTGCGCAAGACCACCAGGTTCGGGTAGCGGTCGAGCAGTTCGCGGCTGGGATCCCGGGCAGCGAACTCGAGATAGGCGCCGTCGACAATCACCAGGCCGCGGCCGTCCAGCAGCTCGCAGAGCGCGCTGATCTGGCTGGCCGGCACACTGTTACCCGTCGGGTTGTTCGGTGAACAGAGGAACAGCAGCTTACAGCGTTCGCCCCAGGCGGCTTCGATGCCGGGCAGGTCCAGTGCGAAGTCGTCGTCGCGGCGCAGAGGCACCTCGACGATGCCGGCGCCCTGGACCTGGGCGTAGGCCGAGTACATGCCGAAAGTCGGCGGGCAGATCAGGATGTCATCGAGGCCGGTCCGGCAGGTCGCGCGAATCAGCAGTTCGATGCCTTCGCTGGAGCCGCGGGTTACCAGCAGTCGCTCGGCTGCGACCCCATAGTGCCTGGCCAGCTTTGCGGTCAGGGTCGTCGGGCGGACTTCCGGATAGCGGTTCAGGCCCGCCGCCGATTCGTCGCCGGTCGGTCGCCACGGGGTCTCATTGGCATTCAGGCGCAGGTGGCCCTCCGCGTACTCCGCGGCGCGATACGGCCGTAGGCTGGTCAGCTCCGGCCTGAACAACTCCTGCAGCGCGCTCATGCGGCCGCACTGCCGTCGGCGTTCTTCAAACGCACGGTTACCGCACGGGCATGCGCGTCAAGACCCTCCAGGCCGGCCAGCGTTTCCACTGTCGGCGCCAGGCCCTCGAGGCCTGAGTAGCTGAGCTCTTGGAACGTGAGTCGCTTCTGGAAGTCGCTCACCGACAGCCCGCTGTAATTGCGCGCGTAGCCATAGGTGGGCAGCACGTGATTGGTACCGCTGCAATAGTCGCCAACCGATTCGGGCGTCCAGTAGCCCAGAAAGACTGAGCCTGCATTTCTAATTAAATCAATATACTCACGAGCATTATTCATCTGAATAATCAAGTGCTCGGGTGCATAGCGGTTGACCACTTCGAAGGCCTGGTCGAGATCCTCGGTCAGGATCACCGAGCCGTGCGCCAGCGCTGCGCGGATGATCTCGCGCCGCGACAGGCCCGGCAGTGCAGTCTCGATCTCGGCCTGAACGGCCGCGGCCAGCGCCGGGTCGGTGCAGACCAGCAGAGACTGGCTGTCTTCGCCGTGCTCGGACTGGGCCATCAGGTCCAGCGCCACCGCGCGGGGATCGGCCTGCGCGTCGGCCACGACCATCACTTCTGACGGACCGGCCGGCATGTCCAGCGCGGCGCCGTTGGCATCGGCCGCGGCTGCCTGTTTGGCTGCCGTGACCCAGGCATTGCCGGGCCCGAAGATCTTATCGACCTTGGGTACGCTTTCGGTGCCATAGGCCATTGCGGCCACGGCCTGGGCGCCGCCCAGTTTGAAAATCCGCTCGACCCCGCAGCTCTGCGCGGCGACCACCACCGCCGGATCCGCGCGACCGTCCCGCCGCGGCGGGGTGCAGAGGATACGCACCGGGCAGTCGGCCAGGACCGCCGGCACCGCGAGCATGATCGCGGTGGAGGGCAGGGGTGCGCTGCCCGCGGGTACGTAGAGTCCGACCGCGTCGATCGGGCGCGTCTGGCGCTCGCAGATTACGCCCGGGGCGGTCTCGACTCGCAGGTCGTCGGCCAGCTGGGCGGCGTGGAAGCGGCGCACGTTCGCCGCCGCTGTCTCGATCGCCTCGATGGCCGCGGCGCCGAGTTCCGCGCGGGCCTGCGCGGCCTCCGCGGCATCGACTTCGAGCCGCTCGAGCTCCACGCTGTCCAGGCTCGCCGTCAGGCGGCGCAGCGCCGCGTCACCATCGGCCCGCACCTCGGCAATGATGTCTGCAACGCGCGCGGCAATCTCCGGGTTGGCGCGCACGGCCGGGCGGGCGAGCAGCGCATCGCGGCCGGCCTCGTCGAGTTCGTCCCAGCGAGTCGTCTTCAGCCCCGTCATGCCAGCATTTTCTCCACCGGCACCACCAGTACCGAGCTGGCGCCGACGCTCTTGAGGTTCTCCAGGGTCTCCCAGAACACGTTCTCGCGGCAGACGACGTGCACCGCGACCTTGTCGTCGCGGCCCTCCAGCGGCAGCACGGTGGGCGCCTCAGAGCCTGGCAGCAGCTCGGTGATCTTGTGCAGCGCGGCTTTCGGCGCATGCATCATGATGTATTTGCTCTCACGCACCTGCATCACGCCGTCGACCCGCTGCATGATCCGGTCGATCCATGCGAGTTTTTCGTCCGGAATCGCGACCGGCGTCTGGATGATCACAGCCTCGCTTTCCAGGATGGTCTCGCCTTCACGGATGTTATTGGCCGCCATCGTGGTGCCGGTCGACACCAGGTCGCAGATCACATCGGCCCGGCCCAGGCTGGGCGCGATCTCGACCGCGCCGGAGAACTCGACCACGCTGGCCTCGATGTCGTTGCGGGCCAGGTAGTCATTCACGATCGCCGGGTAGCTGGTCGCGATGCGCTGCCCGCCGAGCTGGCTGGCATCCTGCACCGTGCCTTGTTCGGGGTAGCCGAAGGACAGGCGGCAGTGGCCGTAGTCGAGCTTGCGCAACACCGAGAACGGGGCGTCCGTGCCTTCGGCCGCGTAGGCGAGCCGCGCCTCCTCGACGATGTTCAGGCCGACGACGCCGAGATCGCAGACGTCGTCTCGAACCAGGCCGGGAATGTCGTCGTCGCGCACCAGCAGGATGTCCAGCGGCA
>CBFCXA010000241.1:0-4240 GCA_965601985.1 uncultured Chromatiales bacterium
GCACCAGGATCAACATCTCACCGCGCCCGATCAGTGGCACGGGCGGTAGATCGACCGGTTCCATCAGGCGCAGCAGCCCGATGTCGAACTGGTGGGTTTCCTTGTCGTAGGCCGGGTGTCGAATCGACTCTGCTATACCCATAACCGTTGCCCGCGACCGTGCCGTGTCACCCACCAGCACGCGTTTTCGGGCGCTGGCGCAGTGGGCGGCCGTCAGCAGGAAAGTCGGAGAAATCAGCACGGCAGTGCACACGCCGCCGGTCGCCGGGTTTTCAAGCGCGACGGCCCAGGGATACTCCTCGAGAAAACGAGGCTGGCTGACAATATCGCCGTTGACGATCGCGCTGGCCGATGACGCGGCCAGCACAGCCAGCGCGGCGATGGTGGCGGTCAGCAGCCGGCCGGGGAACCAGCGCAAGAGCCGCCCTACTCCGACTCCGCCGTCTCGAGCACGCGCGACATATAGCCGGACACGTCTTCGACGATCTCCTTCGCCGATTCCGGGTCGATACCGGCCAGGCTCTGCGCCAGCGCCTTTTTAAAGTCGAACTGCGCCTGGCGCTGGATCTGGATGCGCTGCGCCTGCGGCGAGCCGGCCCCGTGCATCGACTCGGTGAGGTAACCCACCGCATTGCGGCCCAGCGTCATGTTCTCGATCAGGCGCATGATGCGCATGCGATCTTCGGTCGAGATTTCCTTGCGGCCCTTCAGGTACTTGCGCACCAGCGCGCCGACCTCCGGGTGTTCCAGTTCTTTCTGCGACGGCATGGTCACCATCAGCCCGCCGGCGAGGTCCTGCGCCAGACGGCCGATCTCATAGGGCATTTTGGTCACGTGGTGCTTGCAGACGTTCGCGATCATGTCGTCGTTCAAGAACACGCCCGACTTCATCTCGCTGGCCTGGTAGCTGGACGCTACACCGGTCGAGTAAATCGTCTCGTTCAGGTGAGTCATTTCGACCAGTTTGTCGCGGATATGCGAGGCCTTCTCCACGCCGTTGAAGTCCGCGACCGTGGCCGCCGCGCCGATCAGCACGTCGCCGACACCCGACTTACACACGTAGCTGCGACGGTGATAGCAGGTGAAACGTTCCACCAGCATCGCTGCGAACTCGTATTCGCCGTCCATGAACAGCCGTTCGTGCGGGATGAACACGTCGTCGAAAATAATCATGGCTTCCTGGCCGGCGAAGTTCGCATTGCCGGCATCCAGCTCGCCGTCCATCGCGCGCGTGTCGCAGCTCTGACGGCCGTAGATATAGGTAATGCCGTCGGCATCCGCCGGCACGGCGCCGACTACGGCAAAGTCCTTGTCATGCTCGCCAAGGCGGATGGTCGGCATTACCACCAGCCAGTGCGAGTTGATGCAGCCGGTCTGATGCGCCTTGGCGCCGCTGACATACACGCCCTCGTCCGTGCGCCGGGTGATGTGCAGGTACAGGTCCGGGTCGTCCTGCTGGTGCGGCGCCTTGCTGCGGTCGCCCTTCACATCGGTCATGGCGCCGCCGATCACGTAGCCGCGCTGCTGACAGTAGCGCACGAAGTCGACGAAGCGTTCGTGATACGGCGTGCCGTGCGCCTCGTCGATCTCGTAGGTCACCGAGTGCAGCGCATTGAACGCATCCATGCCTACGCAACGCTGGAAGCAGGTGCCCGTCAGCTGACCCATGCGCCGCTGCATCTTATTCTGGTTGACCAGGTCCTCGGGGCTCCGTGCGATATGCAGAAAGCGGTTCACGCGCTCGCCGGTGTATGGCGACACCGCGGTGCCGAGCTCCGGGTTGCGTACCGCGAGGTCGTAAGTCTCGGCCACCGCGTTGACCGACGGGCGAATGATCGGATGATCCACCGGCTCGTCGACCAGCTCGCCGAACAGATATACCTTCAGCTTGCGGCCGCGCAGGCTGTCGATATATTCCTCGCCGGTGCGAATCGGCTGGATGTCGGTGGCTTCCCTGGCGATCGTGGCCATGCGTGACTCCCGTGTCTTTCCGCGCTTTAGTGCAGCGCATTATTCTACACCGCGGAATCCATACCGTCAGATGGCGTTCGGGCCGGCTGGCCGCGACCGCTGCGACATAAAGCCACTACGCTGTGGCAGGTTTCGCCAGCCTTCCCGACCCATGCCGATCGCCGCCGAACAAAGTGCCGTCCCGACGCCGGTCAGCCGGCCCGAGCGGCTGGCCACGCTGGACCTGGTGCGCGGCTGCGCGGTGCTCGGCATTCTGCTGATGAACGTCTGGGCCTTTGCCGGCCCGCAGGCTTACTTCGACAACCCAGGCGGTATCGCCGATCGGGCCGGCGCGCCGCTGCAGACCTGGGCGGTCATGCACACGCTGTTCGAAGGCAGCCAGCGGGCGCTGTTTTCTTTGCTGTTCGGCGCCGGCATGCTGCTGATGGTCTCCCGCCTGGCCGATACGCCCGGCGCGCGGGTCGGCCGACTCTACTACCGACGCATTTTCCTGCTAATAACGATCGGGCTGTTCGATGCCTTCGTGTTGCTGTGGCCGGCCGACATCCTGTTCACTTATGGCCTGTGCGGCCTGTTGCTGTTCCCGTTGCGCCGGCTGCCGGTGCCGGCACTACTGGCCACGGCGTTGCTGGTCATGAGCCTGAATGCCTCCTTGCGCTGGGCCGACCTCAACGAAGCGCGCAGCCTGTCCGCAGCCTATCCCGATGCGCTCTTGCAGGCAGAGGCAGACCCTCGCGCGGCCGAGATCGTCGAGCAGTGGGAAAACATCGTCGAACGCACGCGACCCGACGTCACCAGCGAAGAACTGGCCGAGACCATCCGTATCACTTCGTCCGGCGAATTCGGCGAGTTCTACCGTGATCGCGCCACGACCTCACTAATATTGCAGACGGTGGTAGCCCTGAACGCCTGGTTCCTGGATGCACTCGCAGTAATGCTGATCGGCATGGCGGCGCTGCGTGCCGGCCTGTTCGGCGAAAGCGCGCGCAAGGCGCCATTACTGCTGATGCTCGTTGGCTACGGCATCGGCCTGCCGCTGTCGCTCGGTGAAACCTGGACGCTGATCAACGTCGACTTCGACCCGCTGATGAAGAAGTTCTGGCTGGTGCTCTACGACCTGCGCCGGCTGCTGGTCGCGGCCGGCCATCTCGGTCTGCTGCTCGCCTGGAGCCGCGGCAGCCGGTTTGCCTGGCTGAAGGCGCGGGTCATGGCGGTCGGCCGCATGGCGCTGTCGAACTACCTGGGCCAGTCAATCCTCGGCGCGCTGGTTTTCTACACGGTGGGTTTCGGCCTGTTCGGGCGTTACACAGGCTGGCAGATTTATATCTATGTGTTCGCGGTCTGGGTTTTCCAGCTCGGCTTCAGCCACTGGTGGCTCGGCCGCTACCGCTTCGGCCCGGCGGAATGGTTGTGGCGGTCGCTGACGTATCGGCAAAAGCAGCCTCTGCGCATTGCACCAGGCTGAGAAACGCGCTCGCACCCCGCGGCAGGGTGCGAGCGAGCAATCGTCGTCAGCCGGCCGCGCGGCGCTTGTCGATCATCTCCTTGAATACCTGCGCGGAACTGGTCATCTGCGGCCCGTTCCACTCGGTCGGTGCGGTCAGGTATTCCGCGTGATGCTTCTCGACGTAATCGAGGATCGGGCGCGGCAGCTCCTGTGGGCCGTCCATCAGCTTCATCGAGTGGCTGTGGAAGACCATCTTGCCGGGCGCATTGCCCATTTCCATGAACGGCAGCCAGTCGGCTACGCGCGTCCAGGACATGGTGCAATAAGCCGACGTGATGTCCGGGTTCAGGATGTCGCGCTTGCTGCCGATCAGGCCCCATAGCTCGGCATGCTGATCGATGTCGCCCGATGAATACAGCGGGTAGTCGATGCGATTCATGGCCGCGGGGTGCTGAATAAAGAAGTTCCACTGGAACGCCACCATGTCGCCGCAGCTCACATACGGATACGGCGGCGCCAGCGGCCCGGGCCCCTTGCGCGCAAACACGCCGTTCACCGGGTCGTTCTGGATATGCACGACCTCGACCTTGCGGCCGCCCAGAAACGGGTTGTTCCATTCCTGCAGAATCTCACCCGTGTCCGGGTCCAGGTAGAACAGCACTTCCCGGCTGTAGACGCGATAGCCCTCATCGACTTCCTCGAGCCGGCCCGAGCCGAAGCCGAAAGTGCGGAAGCATTTGTAATTGCGCTCCTGCGGCACCATCGCCCAGGCCTGGCCGGGAAACGCGAAGAAAAAGTCATCTCCGTTAAGGTCACCACGCA
>CBFCXA010000242.1:0-4217 GCA_965601985.1 uncultured Chromatiales bacterium
GGCCCATGATCGACACATACTCACCCGCGGAGATCTCCAGGTCGATATGGTCGAGTGCATGCACCACCTGGTCGCCAACCTGGAAATCCCGGCACAGGTCGTCGAGTTCGATCACGCGCCCGACTACTCGCGTACGGCCGCGGCACCGGCCTCCACGCCTTCACGGTCGACCGACAGCACGACGAGTTCGCCCTGGCTCAGGCCGTCGAGCACCTCGACGTATTCCCAGTTCGAGCTGCCGCGCGTGATCTCGCGTTCTTCCAGCACCCCGTCGGCCAGCACCAGTGCGCGGCTGCCCTCGATAAGCGCCTGGGTCGGCACGCGCAGTACGTCCTCGCGGCTGGACAGCAGCACCTCGACGTCGGCGCTGTAGCCGGGCAGCAGGTTGGCATCGCCACGGTCGCGGATCTCGGCTTCGATCTCGACCGTGCGCGCCTGCTTTTCCTGGTCGAGCACATAGGGCGCGACCCGGCGGACCACGCCGGCGAAGCGCCGGCCCGGGAATGCGTCCATGGTCACGGTGGCCGGCTGCCCGGCGCGCACGGCCGGCGCATCGACCTCGTCGATCGGCGCGCTGATGTACAGGCAGGAGTCGTCGATCAGGTCCACGGTCGGCAGGGTCTGCACACCAACCGGCGACGGCGTCACGTACTCGCCGAGTTCGCCGTTGATCTTCGCGATCACGCCGTCGAAGGGCGCGCGCAGGATGGTGCGCTCGAGCTGCGCCTGCGTGACCTTGACCTGCGCGTCGCTCACTTTTGCCCCATCGCGTGCGGCCTTGCAGGCGGCGGCCAGTGCGCGCGCATTGCCGTCCGCCCGGTCAATCTCTTCTTCCGAGGAAAGCCCGCGCTCGCGCAGGCTCTCCAGGCGTTCTGCCTCGCGCAATGCAACGTCAGCGCGAACGCAGGCTTCATCAGCGCGACCGGCGGCCGCAACTGCATCGCGTCGGGATAACAGCAGCTGCGCCTGCAGGTCTTCGTTCCACAGCTCGACCAGCACCTGGCCGCTGACCACCGCGTCGCCTTCGCGCACCGGCAACTTCGCGAGCTGTCCGCCGGCGCCGGGCGCCAGGCCCGCACGCCGGCAGGCGTCGACGGTGCCGGCGCGGGTATTGGATACGGTCGACAGCACCGTGCCGCGCGCGATCTCCGCGACGGACACTTTCACCGGCTGCGGTCGCAGCAGCCATGCCGCAGCGGCGGCGCCGGCCAGCAGCAGCGCGGCCAGGATGATCAGTTTGCGTTTGTTCAAGATTTTTCCGGGCGTACCGGGCGGGCAAAGGCGCGTCAGTATATCGGGACGCCCGGCACCGCAAGATCGCGGTTTTCCGCTATCGATACTGTATATTCATACAGATGCACAGGAACGAGCCCGGTTTCCGCCCGCTGCAGGGTCGCGGCGCGACGGCCAGCCCGCCCGGGCGGTTCGCGTGCAGCCGGGTCAGCCACGGCGATGACGACTGCGACGAGTGGCCCGAGCCCGCCGCCGAGACCCGGCTGCAGCCGGAACTTGCACGCAGCATCGTGTCACGCAATGAATCGCCGGACATTCACTTTCGGCAGTCCATCAACCCATACCGCGGCTGCGAGCACGGCTGCGTGTATTGCTACGCGCGCCCGGCGCATGCCTACGTGGACCTGTCGCCCGGACTCGACTTCGAAACGCAGATCTATTTCAAGGACGGCGCTGCCGAGCGGCTGCGCGAGTTCCTCGCGCGTCCGCGTTACCGTTGCCAGACCATCGCGATCGGCGCCAACACCGACGCCTATCAGCCGGCAGAGAAGCAGCTGCGCATCACCCGGCAGCTGCTCGAAGTGCTGCACGAGCATCGCCATCCTGTCGCCCTGATCACCAAGTCCGCGCTGATCGAGCGCGATCTGGGCCTGCTCGCTGAACTGGCCGCGCAGAAGCTGCTGCGCGTGAGCATCAGCCTGACCACGCTGGACCCGGCACTCAAGCGCGCGCTGGAACCGCGCACTGCATCGCCGACGCGACGCCTGCGCTGCATCGAGACGCTCAGCGCAGCGGGCGTGCCGGTAACCGCGATGTTAGCGCCGGTGATACCCGGGCTGAATGAACACGAACTCGACGAAATCGTTGCCGCCGCCGCTCGAGCAGGCGCCGACAGCGCCGAGTACATCCTGCTGCGCCTGCCGCACGAGGTCCGGCCGCTGTTCGAGGACTGGCTCGAAAAACAGCGGCCGCTGCGCGCGAGAAAAGTCATGAGCCTGGTCCACCAGTTCCGAGGCGGAAGGGCCAACGACCCGTGCTTCGGCAGCCGCATGCGCGGCGAAGGCCCGCTGGCCAAACTGCTGTCGCAGCGCTTTGCCGCAGCCTGCCGGCGCCACGGTCTCGCGCAGGGCGGCCGCGCAGAACTTGATACGTCGCAGTTTCGTGTGCCCGGGCGGCCGGTGCAGGCGGGTCTATTCGACTAAGGCAACGCGCGCGGCTCAGCGCGTTGGCGGAGCGGCGACGAAGCGGAATTTCAGGTCGATTTCGTCACGCACCGTCAGCGCACCGAGCAGTGCACTGAACGGTTCCAGGCCGAGACTGGTCTGCGCCAGGCTGACCTCGCCCGACGCGATCAGGCGTTCACCCTCCCGGCGCGCAGTGAGCGGAAAACTCACTGCGGTGGACTGATCTTTAATGATCACCTCGGCGTCGACGATCAACGCATCCAGGCTGCCGCGCACGCGCCGGCTGAACAGCCGAATCTCCGGGTAGGTTTCCGCGTCCAGCAGTTTTTCGCCGAGCATGTTGGCACGGGTACCGGCGATGTCCTGCTCGGGGATTTCACCCGGGAACTCGTCGCCCTCTTCGGCTCGCAAATCCGGCCGGTCGATTTCGAAGCTCGCCACCGGCACTCGCAGCTCGACATAGCTGCGGCCGATGTCCTCGGTCCAGGCAACGCGGCCATCGATACGCGTGGTGCTGATGACGTGGTTATGGCCGAGCCGCGCCAGCGGCCCGTCGCGGTAGGCGAGTATGCGCAGCTCGGATTCGCCTGCCAGGATGACCAGTTCGCGTGCGTCCTCGGGCCACGGCAGCCCCGATTCGGTCACGATCTCCGGCGCATCGCGCAGCGGCGTGCAGGAGAACAGGAAAGGCAGCAGCAGCGATGCCAGGATGGCGCGGCTGCGTTGGCTCGTGGGCACGGACAATCTCCGCCAGTTGGTGCGGCCATGTTGCCCTGTCGCCGGGCCGCTGACCATTACTTGTTGCCCCGGGTAGCGCGACCTATAGTCGGATCGCCGACGGCAAGCTGCAGGACCGCGCATGGCGCAATTCGAACTCCGCATCAATGGCCAGGACGTCGCCGTTGACGCACCGGAACAGATGCCGCTGCTGTGGGTGCTGCGCGATCTGATCGGCCTGAAAGCCACCCGCTTCGGCTGCGGGCGCGGACTGTGCGGCGCCTGCACCGTGCACGTCGACGGCAAGGCGACGCGCAGTTGCCTGACGCCCGCCGCGGCGCTCGCCGGCAGCGACATCACCACACTGGAGGGCCTGGACGATGCACACCCGGTGCTGCTCGCCTGGGCCGAAATGCGCGTTCCGCAATGTGGCTACTGCCAGTCCGGACAGATGATGTCGGCCGCCGCACTGCTGGCAGACAATCCGAACCCGGCACCGGAACAGATCGCTGCCTGGATGAACGGCAACCTGTGCCGCTGCGGTACCTACCTGCGCATTCGTCGGGCCGTCGCGCGCGCGGCCGAAATCGCCGACGGCCGGGACAGCAACGAGAAGCCGCAGGCATGAACGCGCGGCTGGACCGGCGACGCTTCCTGGCCGCGACCGGCGCCGGCGCGCTTAGCCTGTCGATCCCGTGGCGCCAGGCCTTCGCGGCGGAGGACGCGCTCGCGCCAAGCGCTTTCGTCACCCTGTACCGCGACGGCCGGGTCGAACTGACCATCCCGCGCTCGGAGATGGGCCAGGGGATTCTCACGGCCCTGAGTACGCTGATAGCAGACGAACTGGAAGTGCCCTGGGAGCGGGTCAGCGCGCGCCAGGCCGGCGCCGATGCGACGCGCTACGGCGCGCAGGGTACCGGCGGCAGCGCATCGGTCCGCACGCGCTACATGGACATGCGCCGGGCCGGGGCTGCGGTCCGGGAGATGCTGCGTACGGCCGCGGCACAGGTCTGGGGTCTGCCGCTGGAACAGTGTCGTGCGGTTCAGGGCAGCATCGTGCACGAGCCCAGCGGGCAGAGCATG
>CBFCXA010000243.1:0-4193 GCA_965601985.1 uncultured Chromatiales bacterium
ACTCGGCTAGCGGCTCGCCACCCCGCCGGCGTAGCGCACGCGCCAGATCACATCGGCACCGTCATCCGCCACCAGCAACGATCCGTCCGGCAAGACCGCCAGGCCAACGGCGCGACCGTGTACGGTCCCCTGTTCCGGATCGTCGACAAATCCGCCGAGAAAGGTCTCGACCTCGCCGGTCGGCGAACCGTCTTCGAAGGGCAGAAACAGTACATCCGGACCGTTCAGCTCGGCGCGCCCGACGCCGGCGCGGCGGGCGACGAAGGCGCCACGGCGATAGCGTTCGGGAAAGGCATCGTGCTGGTAGAACACGAGCCCCAGCGGCACCGAGTGGCCGCCGAGCGCTAGATCGGGCACGCGTGCGGTTTCCCGTGCCTCATTGACCTTCTCCGGCGCGATACGCTGCTGCGTCGGGTCAGGATAGGTACCGTAGTAGACATACGGCCAGCCGTAGAAGGCGCCGTCCAGTACGCGCGCCAGGTAGTCGGGCGGCACGTCGCTGCCCAGGCCGTCGCGCTCATTCACGGTCGTCCAGAGCTCGCCGGTCTGCGGATGCAGGGCCAGCCCGACCGGGTTGCGCAGGCCGGTCGCGAACAGCCGCTTGCCGCTGCCGTCGGGATTCAGCTCCCAGATGGCCGCGCGTTCCGGATGCTCGTTGCCGTCTGCATTGACGTCAGTCGCCGAACCCACGCTCAGGTACAGCTTGTCGCCGTCGGCCGATGCGATCAGGTTACGTGTCCAGTGGTTGTTCCATGGGTTGATCTTTTCGCCCGCCGGGATATCCAGCAGCTTCTCGCCCGGCCCGTCGAGCCGCGTCTGGCCGTCCCGGTAGCGGAAGCGCACCAGGCTGTCGGTGTTGGCAACGTACAGCCAGCCCCGGTGCAGCAACATGCCGAACGGCTGATTGAGCCCGTCGATAAACACCGAGGCTTCCACGCCGGCGTCGCTCTGCCGCAGGATCACGATGTTGTCGGCCGACGGACCGAAGAATCCCTGTTCGGTCAGCGCTTGAATAACCTCGGGCGGGAACCCCCCCATGGTCTCGGTCCGCGCCTGCGAGACCAGCACGTCACCATTCGGCAACACATAGAGCCAGCGTCCGCTCTCGAAACCGTCGGCGAACAGCTCGACCGTGAATCCGGGCGGCGCGTCCGGTGTCACCCCTTGTGCCCAGCCGACGACTCGCGGCTGCTTGAAACCGCCGCCCCCCGGAGGCGGTAGCTCGGGGACCGGTGGACTGCCGGCCGGCCGGGCAGCTATCTGGCTACTGACCAGCAGCAGGCATGAAGCAAGAACTAATGACCGTCGCATGCGCCGATCATAGCGCAGACGAAATCGGCAGGACTTTTATTCGATCGGAAGCGGACAGCCTGCCGGAAGGTCGCCGGCACCAGGTTTGGATCAGAAACCGATGCGCCACTCCAGCACGACGGATTCAGACGGCGCGTCGAAGTCGAAACCGAGACCCGATGAGGGTTTGAAGTTGGCCGCGCGATTGCGGCGCGAGATCAGCTGGTCGGAGACCGGGGTCCAGTCCAGACGCAGCTCGTCGCCACCTATGCGACGGCCGCTGGCAGCGAATTCCGTCCACAGCGATACGACGTCGCGCTCCCCAAAAATTATGTCATCCAGGCGCAGCACGAGGTCGCCAAAAACGTTGGAGTCTTCCGGCGCATGATCCGACCAGTTCGATGGCTGGAACAATGCCGGGCCGTGCTCCTCGGCGCCGGCCGGCGAGGCCGCGAATGGCGCGATGAGCACGCAGGCGAGCAGGCACCAGGCCTGGCGGGCAGCGTTTCGCATGGCAGAACCCCGGGCGCCGGAAGCCGGCGCACAACAACAACGAGTTCAGAATAGGCAATCGCGGCTGCGCAATCCCGGCTCAGCTCACTGATTTCGGGTCTTTCCAGGCATTCTGTAAAGGCCGCGGCAGATCCGGGACAAAGTAAGGAAAAAAGGGGGCTCGAGGCCCCCTTTTCGAGTCGACAAGATAACCTCAGCCGACCTGGATTTCGATCGGCTTGGCTTTCTGCACTTCTGTCTTGGGCAGAATCACCCGAAGCACGCCGTCCTTGCTCTCTGCGCGGATCTTGTCCTCGTCCACGTCGGCCGGCAGGCTGAAGCTGCGTGCGAAGCTGCCGTAGAAGGACTCGATGCGATGCGTCTGTTCGCTGTCGTGCGTCTTCTCGAAGCGTCGCTCGCCCTTGATGGTGATCACGCCGTCGTGCACGCTCACGTCCACGTCTTCCTTGCTCACCTCGGGAAGTTCGGCCTTGATGATGTATTCGTTGTCGGTCTCGGAAATATTTGCGACCGGCCGCCACTCCGTGGCTTCGCCGCCGTTACCGGTGCTCAACGCACGGCCACCCAGGCGGCTGTAGCGGTTCAGCACGTCTTCGAGCTCCCTGAAGGGGCTCCACGTCACAACACTCATGATCTACCTCCAAGCTGTGGTCTGGTGTCGACGGCTACAGCGCCGTCCTGCCGACAGACATAGGGTCGGCACGGAGGATTTCAAGCGCGAGTGATAGGTACTTTTACTTAGCGGAGCCGCGGACCACGAGCACGTCGCAGTCCAGCCCGTCCAGCACGCTTTCCGCCGTACTGCCGATCAGCAAGCGGCGCAGACGACTTCGGGACACTGCACCCATTACCACCAGGCCTGAACCGCGGCGCTTTGCCACAGCCGGAATGAGCTGACGCGCGTCACCCGCTTCCATCGACATCTGCCGCGTATCCAGGCCGTGGCGCGCAAGCAGTTTCTCCATCGCACGCGCATGCTCGTCGCGCGAACTGAGTTTGCCGTAGTAGCCGGCGACACCCGGCGCGACCATCGGCAGGTGCTCGCTTTCCAGGTAACAATGCAGCACGTCGACGCGGCCGTCCCAGGGGCCGGAGAAGAGCGTCGCGGCCTCGACGATCCGGTCATCCAGCACCGCGTCGACATCGTGCGCATGCATCGGGTCGACCGCGGCAAGTATGTCGCGATAACCATCGAAAACGTCGCGCCGGATCAACAATAGCGGACAGGGCACGTGGCGCAGCAGTTGCCAGTCGGTGTTGGCCAGCCCCCAGCGTTCGAGCAGGCCGTGATGAAAAGTGCCGGCAACCATCAGGTCGGCCTGCAGGTTCTCGGCCAGCTCGACCAGGCCTTCGTAGATCGGATAGGCCCAGTTAACGGCAACGCTGACGCTCAGCCCGTCGGTCTGGAAGCGATCGGCCAGCGCATCGACTTGTGCGCGCCGTGCGTCGACCAGCGCTTCGCGTGCCGATTGCAGCTCGGGCGAATCGCTGAAACGCTCGCCGGCCACATACGGGTCGTATACGCAGGCCGCGAGGCAAAGTTCGGCGGAGAACGCGCGTGCGATATCCGCCGCCCGTTCGGCCACCACCGCAGCCAGCTCGGTCGGTGGAATGGCTGCCAGGACGCGCGCCGGCGTTTCCACCAGCTACTCCAGCGCGTCCTTCAGCGCCGCGATCAGGTCGTCGGCGTCTTCCAGGCCGACAGAAAGCCGCACCAGACCATCGATTATGCCGACGCGCTGGCGTTCGGCTGCTTCCACGTCGGCGTGAGTCATGGTTACCGGATGGGTGATCAGCGACTCGACCGAACCGAGGTTCTCGGCCAGGCTCCAGAGTTGAATCCGGTCCATCAGTCGTTTGCCGGCGGCCAGCCCGCCCTTGACCTCGAACCACAGCATCGCGCCGAAACCGCTGGCCTGCTGCCGTGCGAGTTCCGCCTGCGGGAAGGACTCGAGACCCGGGTAGCAAACCTGCTCGACCTTGGGATGCGCCTCCAGGAACTTGGCAATCGCGAGCGCGTTCGCCGACTGCCGGTCGATGCGCACCGACAGCGTCTTGCAACCCTGCAGCGTAAGAAACGCGACCTGCGGCGACATGATTGCGCCGGTGGCGTTCTGCACGAAGCGCACTCGCTCGTCGTGCTCGGCGGTCGCAGCCACGACTGCGCCGCCGACGGTCGCGTTGTGGCCGTCGAAGTACTTGGTCGTGCTGTGCACGACGAGGTCCGCACCGAGTTCCAGCGGCCGCTGGTAGTAAGGCGTAAGGAAAGTGTTGTCCACCGCATGCGGAATCCCGCGCGGCCGGGTCAGTGCGGAGACCGCTGCCAGATCGGTGAGCTTCAGCGTCGGGTTGGCCGGCGTCTCGGTCAGCACCAGGGCCGTGTTATCGCG
>CBFCXA010000244.1:0-4175 GCA_965601985.1 uncultured Chromatiales bacterium
AACACGCTGTAAAGAGATCGCGCGACGCCCGCCCGCGGCGCGGTATTCAGGCTGCCTGTGCCGGCTTGTCGAACTCCGGCAGCACATGCTCGCCGATGATGCGGATTGCCTCTTTCGCATCGCCGTACACGCGCAGCGCAATATCGGTCAGGCCGGCCGCCTCGAATTCCTTCAGCCGTTCGATTTCCCGGTCGATATTCGCCAGCGGCGAACAGGCGGTGCAGCGTCGACAGAGCTTGTCGAGGATTTCGCGCGAGATCTCCGGCACATAGGCATCCTGCTTGTAGAAGGCGCGGTTCAGCGCACCCAGGTTGTCCCACACCACCTGCATCTCGTCTTCGGGCAGAATGCCCCGATGGTAATAGGCCGGCCAGGGCGTCACTCGCGCGGCCAGCCACATCCGCGCTTCTGCGAGCGCGGCCTCCGCGTCTGCTTTCACATGCCAGGCCCAGAAATTCAGCAGGCGAAAATCCTCGCCGTGCGGGTTATGGGCCTCGATCTCGGGGTCGATTGCCTCGCGCACTTCGGCAACGTGCTCGGGCAGGTGATCACCGAGAAAGATGCCTTCGGCGTAGCGCGCGCTGGAGCGAAGCATCTGCGGGCCGCCGGCGCATACATACACGGCCGGCTTGCGCTGTGTGACCCAGGACGCGTGGTACCAGCGCACCATGTACATGTCGCCCTCGAACTGCACCAGTTCACCGCTGGCCATCTGGTCGAGAATCTCGACGCATTCGTGCACCGCGGTCAGCCGGTGTTTTGCCTCTTTGCCCATCGCGTAGGCGGTACCGCCGTCGCCGGCCGATATGCCGATGCGCGCGCGCCCGTCGGCGATCTCATTGAGCGTCAGCAGCGAGGTACCCATCTTCAGCGGGTGCAGCTCGTAAGGCGAGACTGCCACCGGCCCGAAAAGTATCTTCCGCGTGGCGCGCGCGGCATCCACGAAGTTCACGAACGGGTCGCGCCCGTCGTGCATGTTCGACGTCCAGATGCCGTTGAAACCATAGTTCTCGGCCAGACGCGCGAATTCGGCGAAGCGTTCGGCGGGACTATTGGGGGCCAGAATCAGATCGATGCGCATGGTCCTGCCTCCGTCCTTGCAGAGTGGCCGCGTTCAACCCCTACTTCCTGTCTTTAACACTAGCAGCAGACCGCTGCGCGCACCATTTCGGTTGCTACCTAGGCATCCAGCTCTCCAGCGCCTTTCGCGCCGCACAAAAGACCGGAGGCGCCCAGGCTGCGGCAACCCGCCGCCTGCCACCGCATATCTACGTATTTCGGCGCGACTGCGTATGAACTAGATGTAATACTTAGGTGGTCGTAAGCTGTTCGAGCTCGGGGGGAGCATTGACTGCACTGTACGACGCAGCCGAGACGATACGTGACTTCCTGGAACACGGCGGTCAGGTCATCGTCTGGATTGCCGCCGTGATCTTCGTCATGTGGACGTTGATCATCGAGCGCACGCTGTATCTGCGTACCGAGCACCACCGCCGCGTCAAAGCCACTTTCGACAAGCTCTACGCCCGTCCCGACGAGGGCTCCTGGCATTTCGAAGCGATCCGCGAGGGCGAAATCTCGCGCCTGGACCAGCGCCTGCAGACCGGCATCCCGATGATCAAAACCCTGGCCGCCGTCTGCCCGCTGATGGGCCTGCTCGGCACCGTGACCGGGATGATCGTGATCTTCGACGTAATGGCCATCGTTGGCAGCAGTTCCCCACGCGCCGTCGCCGCCGGCGTGGCCCAGGCCACCATGACCACCATGGCCGGCATGGTCGGCGCGCTTTCCGGCCTGTTTCCTGCGGTACTGCTGTCACGACTTGCCAGTCAACACACCGAAAGCCTGCGTAACGATCACCAGTTCGTGCACGAAAGCCGCATCTCGCGCCTCCCTGCCCTGCCGCCGCCGGCGCGGGTCGGGGTGTCCATATGCCTGGCGTTGTCGATCACCGCGGTACTGGTCTACGGCATGCAGCGACTGATCGAGACCGGCGAGCGCGCGCTGACCGAAGAGGTGCGCGTATACATGCCGGATTTCGTCCGCATTCGAAGCGAGAAGGAAGTCGAGATCAAAAAGCCGAAACCGGAGAAACTGCCGCCGCCGGAGACGGCACCGGATATCTCCGTTACGCCGCAGCTTGCCGACACCGATATGGCGATCAATGTGGACTTCCGGGGCAGCCCGGTAAACGCGAACGTCGGCATGCGGATTTCCGGCGCCACCGGATTCCAGGTCCAGGATGCCGACTACATGCCGCTGGTCAAGGTCGCGCCGATGTATCCGCGCCGCGCCGCCAACCAGGGCATCACCGGCTGGGTCCTGTTGCGCTTCACGGTAACGACGACCGGCGCCGTAAAGGATGTCGAAGTCGTCGAGTCGACGAATTCGGTATTCGAACGTGCGGCGATCAACGCGGCCCTGAAGTTCAAGTACAAACCGCGCGTCGTCGACGGAATTCCGGTCGAGACCACCGGCGTGCTGCACTACCTCCGCTTCGAATTCGACGAGTCGGCCGAATAGTTCGCGTGCCGGCAGATCGAATCACGGCTCGCCGCCGAACACTCCAGCACAAGGTCGCGACGGAATGCCAATGCACCATCGAACCGTTCGATTAGTCACGCTGATGCTCGGTGTCGCGTGCCTGTTCTCGCAAGGGGCAGCCGCGGAAGAACCGGCAGCGAGCGAGGAGGACAACACCGAACCGCTGTGGGAATGGAGCCTGGCCGCCTTCAGCCGTTACGGCAACATCTATCCGGGCTCGGCGGACACCCAGTTCAATATCATCCCGTTGCCGATCCCGCGCTTTCGCGGCCGCTTTCTTCGCCTGGGCGAGGAGACCGACAGCCCGATCCGCGGCCGTGTTTTCCGCCGCGACCGGATCAAGCTGGATATCGACTTCGACATCAATTTCGGCGCGGACAACGAGGACATCCCGATCCGCACGGGCATGCCGGAACTCGACTTTGTGCTGGAAGTCGGACCCGAACTGAGTTTCCAGTTCATCGACCACGAGCCGTCGAACTGGAGAGCCTTTTTGAACCTGCCGCTGCGCGCGGCGATATCCTGGCCGGGTTTCGACCCACGCTGGCAGGGCGTGGTGTTCGCCCCCGAAATCCGTATCAGGAAACGCCTGCGGGAAGACCGTAAAGATGAGCTGAGCTACCTCGTATCGGCCAGTTTCGCCAGCAGCGACTACATGAATTACTTCTACGGCGTGCAGCCGGAATTCGCCGTGCCCGGCCGCGCCGCGTTCGATGCGAAAGGCGGGTATATCGGCACCGAACTGGGCATGACCTATCGCCGCCAGCTGGCGTCCCGCTACGAGGTCGTCACCGGCATGCGCATCGGTTTCCACCAGGGCGCGAAAAACCGCAACAGCCCGCTGTTCCAGGACGATATCTCCGGCTCGATTTTCGTCGCCGTGCTGTGGAAGTTCTGGGAGAGCAAACGGCGGGTGCCGGTAGTCGACGACTGAGCCGCCGTCAGGGCGCGAGCCAGCTGCCCTGCCAGCGATCGCCCTGCCATTCAAAGCGCGAGCGGCGGTGCCCGGCTGCTCGCAGGTACAGCCACTCGAATTCCCGAACCTCGGTGCTAATCACCGCGAAATTCGCGAATCCATCCTCAGCCAGCAGCTGCGTGGCCGACTCCGGATCGTCGACCCGGGCGCCGGGCGCAAAAGGATTTCGATAGCACTCGCGGCTGCGTTCCCGGCTGGCCGCCCAGCGCTCGCGAGCCAGCGCATCGCCCTGGTGCAGGCTGGCGACGGCACCAACGCGCAGCTGTACTTTTGCGCCGGGGTCGTAGAAGAGCCAGCGTACCCGCTCGTCGATACTCAACTGCCGGAGCTTCGGCGAGCGCAGGTCAGTATGGCAGAGCAGCACACGACCATCCGGATCCGCCGCTCGCAGAACCACGGTCCGCAACTCAGTGCCGTTCTCGTCCTGGTTACCGAGCACCGGCGTGTGAAATGGCGCGGCGGCACGCGCCGCCCCATCAGCCAGCATGTCCCAGGCAACCCCTGGAATGTCGGTCAAGTCGAGATCATCTGCCCAATCAGGAGGGTGCGCAGGGTTTTTCAACATGTTTGTAACCTTGGCACAGCGCCAATGCAAAGTTCCAGGCGGCGATTGTCAGGCCGATAAAGCCGGATCATTACAGCAATGGAATAGCTG
>CBFCXA010000245.1:0-4151 GCA_965601985.1 uncultured Chromatiales bacterium
GCGCGCAGCGAGGCGCGGCGCTCTTCCAGGACGTCGCCGGCGGCCCGTGCATTCTAGAGATCCTTTCCCAGGTCTTCGATCGCCTGCTCGCGTTTCTGCAGCTCGGCCTGCAGCAGCTCGATCTCGTCGTCCCGCAGGCGCAGATCGGCCTCCAGGTCGATGAAGCGTTCCTGCAGTGACTCGATCTCGGCTTCCAGCCGCTGCAGGCTCAGCGAAGGAATTCCGCCAGGCGCGGTTGGCGCGGGTTCGGGGATCGGCGACGTGGCTGCATCTTCGACCTTCAGGATCGGAACTTCGCCTGTCTGATCCTCGATCGCGGGGTAGGTGTCCGCGCCGGCCGCATGCTGATCCGGCAGCTCGACACCGGTCAGTATCGGGAGCTCCTCCGTAGGATCTTCATCAAAGAAGTCCTCTAACTTATTGTGGTCTTTTGCTTCTTGCATGAGTCAGGCTTCTTTTTGGCCTGTTCTTAGCTTTTTACGCGCCGCGGTGGGCGCTTGCAAGCTTTGCCGGGGCGCTAGTACCGGCTGGTCTAGGATAGTGACTGGACCTCGGCGCGACTGTGAGCTGGTTCTCATTGCTGCGGAGCGGCTGCCGCTGCAAGGCTTGCATAGTCGCCCGGCCCGCCGATTTTCCTGGCCAGCTCGGTCAGTGTGGCGAGATCGAGGGGCCCGGGGGCGGCGCTGAGGGCGCTGGCCAGTTCCAGCATGCCCCGCTGACCGTCGCTGGCCGCAAGCAGCTCGCGATCCAGGTCGTGAAACAGCACCACGGCCCGTGCCGTCTGGGCTCCGGTGGCTGCGGCGCCAGCGAGCGACACGCCGGCGGAGCGCTGGCGGAAGCGGCCAATGCTGCGGGTATAGCGGCGTGCCGAGATCGTATCGGTGTCCCGCAGTATGCGCAGCGTGAGGTACTCGGCAAGGCCTTCGTCGATCCAGTCCTGGTCGTCGGCGGCGGCCACCGGCAGGAGTACATGAACGAGCTCGTGGAGCAGGGTACTGGTGCCATCTTCGCTGATCAGCGGCCGTTCGGCGTGAATGTAGAGGGATTTCGGTCCGGACAGGCCCCCGCGCCACATCGGGTCGCCGGCCGACAGCAGCGCCAGTCGCGCGGGTGGCTCGCCCGGAATCAGCTCGACCAGCGACGGCAGGGTCCAGCGCATCAGCGCCAGCATAGATACCCGCTGGACGCCCTGTCGGAGCGGGCCGCCGACGGCGACCTGGATGCCGGCCACCCGCTCGCGGCGGATGCCGAGACGGCCGGTTCCGAGCCAGCCGGTGGGACGGTCGAACTTACGGTTCGGATTGCGGATCTGCCAGCCGCCGGCATCGTCCTGCGGCCACGCGGTCAGCACCCGCCAGTCTTCGGGCAGATCCAGAACCATGCGGCTGACGGACTCGGCGCCGTCCATCTGGCTGATGGCGGCCGGCGGGAACAGGTCCTCGCCGCGCAGCAGGGCAAAGTCCTCGGCGACCATCGCATCGAAGCCTTTTTCGTTGCGGCGATTGTCGATGAATACGCGGTAGCTCAGACGGCCGCCGTCGGCGGGCGGGTTCCAGATTACCCGGCCGTTATCGTGCCGCAGCACTCCGTCCGCGGCGAAGTCGCGGTAGCGGGCGCCCGGCGCGCGCATGCGGACCTGCTGCAGGCGTTGCACAGGCTGGCGTACCTCAATATAGGCGTCAGCGCTGGCGTTGCCGGGCTCGAACCGGGCGCCGAAAGTAACCGCATAGATCGGCGCATCAGCTCCCGCAGGGGCCCAGTAGAGAAACGAGACGATGGCAGCGATGCCGCCGAGTCTGTGCATGGTGAAGGTCGCGCGCCGGCGCGTCGTTCAGGTCGGATCCTGGACGATGAAGTCCTGCAGTTCCCGGGCCAGGCCCTTGCAGGCGGCATTCTGGGTCCGGGCGATCAGCGGCACGGGTACCACGACCGCAGGGATCATCGAAGTGCCGCGTACCGCCGCAGTCACTTCGCCCGCCGCCTTACCGTCTTCGATGTCCCAGACCGAAGCTTCGTAGGTCGAATCGTTCTCCCACCAGGCCAGGCCGAAACACCCGCCGCCCCCGGGTCCGACCGCGCAGGACAGGCTGCCGCCGCCCGCGGTGCGCTCGGTATCGCCGTTCAGCCAGATTATGTAGCGCACACCGCTTTCGCGGATGCGCTCGGCGACACCCGGCTTCTCCATCAGGTCGGGCAGGGCATTGGGCCCCGTCGGCATGGTGCGCGGCTCAAACCAGGGAAACAGCGCATCGACGAATTGTTCGTCCGGATAGACGCGGATCTTCTTCTTGCCTTTCTGAACGGCCTTGGTAACGCAGTTGACGAAGCCGTCTTCGGTTTCATTGCCCTGGTGATAGCTCGACTCGATGATGACTACGGCTTCGCCTTCTTCCAGCCCGGTCGCGGCGCTGGTGTTCTGCTCCATGCGCGTGGTCATGCAGCCGCCCGACAGCAGTACGCCGGCCAGCGCGGCGGCGCTCATCAGGGCGCGGGTTTCAGGAATTTCCATCCAGGGTCTCCTCCGGGGGCTCGTCCGTGGCTTCCTCGGCAGTCTCTCCTGCCGGAACTTCCGGCGTTTCCTCGCCGGGCATTTCCAGCAGTGCCTGCCTGATCTTTGCGTCCTTGGGAAAGCCCACAATAATCGAAACGGCGGCATCGCGCATCGCTCGGATGGTGGCTTGCCGCATTGAATCATCACCGTTCAGCAGCTTGGAATCGCTCTGTCCGTAGGCGCTGATCGGCAGTTCGCTGATCAGCTGACCGTCAGTGTCCAGCACCCTTAGCATGTAGCGGATCCATACCGCGTACTGGTCGGAGCGCGACTGGCGTGGCAGCGAGAACTCCAGCGCGACCACGCTGGGCTCGATAATCGCATCGAAGCCGTCGAGCGAGTCGCCGTCGCCGACCTCTACCGCCTGTTCCATCAGCGTGGTGAAGATTTTGTCGAACAGCTTCCGGTTCGACTCGCCGATGCTGAAGCTCCAGGCAACGTCGTCCGGCAGGTCTTCCGTATAGCGGTACTCGAGGAACTGCTGCGAATAGCGCATACCGACTTTAAGCGGCAAAGTCTCGACCAGCGGGTCCGGGAAGTCGGATTTCACTTCCACCGTCTGCGCGCAGCCGCCGACGCAGGCGAGCACGACGCCGATCAGAACGGCGCGGGATAGCAGAGGGCGGAAGATGAGGAGTTCGCGCATCGGGGCAGTGGTGCCAGGCTCTCAGGGGCTTCGCCCCATCATAAGTGGTTTTGGCTGTGACGCGGGTAATAGCTGCAATGCGTCGAGCGCCCGCTGTTAGTCGTATATCTCACGCGGTTCCGGGAAACCGATCGGATCGGGATGAATGATGATCTCGCAGCTCGGATATCTTGACTGGATGCTGGCCTCCACTTCGTCGAGTATTTCGTGGCTGCGCCACAGGCTTAGCTCTGGATTCAATTCGAGGTGAAACTGCACGATGTAGTGGTTCCCGCCGAAGCGGGTCTTCATGTCGTGCAGGCCGTGGACTTCGGGGTGTTCGCGGGCCAGCTCCATGATGGCTTCGCGGTCGCGATCGGGGATCTCGCGGTCGAGCAGGATATCCAGAGATTCGCCGAGTATGCTCAGCGCGCCGCGGATTATGTAAGCCGCGACCGCCAGGCCGACCAGCGGGTCGGCCAGCACCCAGCCGGTCCAGCTGGTGAGCACGATGGCCGCCGCAACGCCGAGGTTCACCAGCACATCGGTCTTGTAATGCATCGCATCGGCGGTGATGGCCACCGATCCGGTGCGGCGGCCGACGTATTGCTGAAACGTGACCAGCGCCAGGGTCACGACCGTAGCAACGATCATTACCCCGATGCCGAGTTCCGGTGCGCTGATCGGGCGTGGTTCGAGGATTCGTTGAATGGCTTCACTGAGGACGAACAGTCCCGACGCCGAAATTACCAGGCTCTGAATCAGTGCAGCCAGGCCTTCGGACTTGCCGTGCCCGAAGCGATGCTCCCGGTCGGCCGGCTGCAGTGAAAAACGCACGGCCCAGAAAGTCAGCGCAGAGGCCAGCACGTCCAGCACCGAGTCGGCCAGTGAACTGAGCAGCGAAACCGAGTCGGTTGCCGTCCAGGCCCAGGCTTTGAGCGCGGCCAGTCCGATTGCCACGGTCAGCGACGCATA
>CBFCXA010000246.1:0-4116 GCA_965601985.1 uncultured Chromatiales bacterium
AACCTGATCGCGCCGTTTCGCCTGTCTGTTGCGCTGGCCGGCAACCTGCGCCTGGCTGAACGCCCGCTGCTGGTGATGATGTCCAGCGACCTCGGCTCGATCGGTAACAACGCGAACGGGCAATCGCACGCCTACCGGACGACCAAGGCCGGCCTGAACATGCTGACCAAGGGCATCTCGGTAGAGTGGACAGACATCATCGTCGTGTCGATGGCGCCCGGCTGGTGCCGCACGGACCTCGGCGGGTCTGACGCAGTGGTCGATCCGGTCGAAAGCGTGCGCGAGCAGCAGCAGACTTTCGCGCGTCTGACGCAGGCCGACAGCGGCCGCTTCATCGACCGTTACGGCGAAACCGTCGCCTGGTAGCTGCTCAGAACAGGACTGTCGTCGCCTTGGTCTTCAGGTAGGGCTCGAGACCTTCCTGTCCGAACTCCCGGCCCCATCCCGACTGCTTGTTACCGCCGAAGGGAATCGCCGGGTCGACTGCCGCGTGGCAGTTGATCGACACCTGGCCTGAATCGATCTTCGCGGCCATCCGGTGCGCGACCGAAATGTCTTTGGTCCATACGCTGCCGGACAGACCGTAGATCGTGTTGTTGGCCTCGTCGGCCACGGTATCGAGGTCGGAGTCGCCAAACGTCTGGATGCACATGACCGGCCCGAAGATTTCTTCGCGCGCGATTTTCATCTCCATGTTGGTCTGGCCGAACACGGTCGGCCGCACGAAAAAGCCCTTGCCCGGCAGCGCTTCGCCGCCGCAGCGCAGTTCCGCATCACTCTGCTTGCCGGCGTCGATATAGCCCATGACGCGATCGCGCTGTTGTTCGGAGATCAGCGGCCCGAGCATGGATGCGGGATCCAGACCCGGTCCCGGCTGCATTCCGCCGGCCATCGCGGCAATGCCTTCGACCATGGGCTCGTAAATGTCTTCGTGCACGAACAGGCGCGTGCTGGCCATGCAGTTCTGGCCCTGCAGGAAAAAGCAGCCGCGCACGGCACCGGGGATCGCGCGTTCCAGGTCGGCGTCGGGGAACACGACGAACGGCGACTTGCCGCCGAGTTCCAGCGTGACTTTCTTCAGGTTTCCGGCCGACGCGCGGATGATGTCCTTGCCGACCGCGGTCGAGCCGGTGAACGAAATCTTGTCGACATCCGGGTGCCCGGCCAGTGCTGCGCCGGCCTCGTGACCGTAACCCGGCACGACGTTAATCACGCCTTTCGGCACGCCGGCCTTGTGCGCCAGCTCGCCGAGCAGCAGCGCAACCAGCGGCGTCAGTTCCGCGGGCTTGAGCACCATGGTGCAGCCGGCAGCCAGCGACGGCGCGAGCTTCAGGATGGCCATCGCCAGCGGCGCGTTCCACGGAATGATCGCCCCGACCACGCCGATCGGCTCGCGTCGGGTGTAGGTGAGCGTTTCACCGTTGCGCGCGTCCATCGGCGACACCGGGATGGTCTGGCCATGGATCTTGGTCGCCCAGCCGGCAAAGTAGCGCATGAATTCGGCGCCGAACTTCAGGATGGTGAACTCGGAGATGATCCGCGGCAGGCCGTTCTCGAGCACCTCGACCTCGGCGATCAGCGGCAGATGTGCTTCGATCTCGTCGGCAAAACGCAGCATCACGCGGGCGCGTTCGTAGGACGTCATGGTCGACCATTCGCCCTTCAGGGCCCGGCGCGCCGCGGCGACGGCGCGATCGATGTCTTCCGGCCCGGCGCCGGCGACCGTCGTCACTATGGCCTCGGTGGCCGGGTCCTGGACCTCGATTCGATCGCCCGACTCGGCGGCTACGCGCTCACCGTCGATCAGTAGATTGTGTTCGCTGGCCAGCCACTCCTGGGTCTGGGTGGAGGGGGCAATGGTTTCGGCCGCTGCGCTCATATCGCCGTTCCGCTGTTGAGTTAGTCAATCAGAATAGCCTTCGGGTGTTGGACCGATCAAGGCGCCGCGCGGCGCTTTCGCCCTGCGGTCGTGACCTGAATGATGCGGTCCCGAAGCGTTTGGCGGCCTATCATCCCTGCCTGCGAAACCCATGGAGATAACCGTGAGCACCATCCTGATTACCGGCGCCAATCGCGGGCTCGGCCTCGAGTTCACCCGCCAGTACCTCGCAGATGGCTGGCGGGTGCTGGCGGCCAGCCGACAGCCCGGCGACGAACTTTCAAGCCTCGCGGCGCAACACGACAGTCTGTCGCTGCACGCGCTGGATGTCTCCGACCATGCTCAGATTGACGGTCTCGCCGCAGAGCTGCGCAATCAGCCGCTGGACGTGCTGCTGAACAATGCGGGCTTCTTCGGCACGCCCGGTTTCGCTGACGGCGGTGTCGAAGCGCAGTCATTCGGCAACTCCGACTTCGATGACTGGGCCAGGGTCTACCGGGTCAACGTGATGGGCCCGATGAAAATGGCCGAGGCCTTCGTCGACCAGGTTGCGGCCAGTGAGCAGCGCAAGATCGTAACCCTGACCAGCATGCTCGGCAGCATGGGGCTCAACAACATCGGAGGTCTGTATGCCTACCGCTCCAGCAAGGCCGCGGTGAATGCGGTCATGCACTCGATGGGCATAGACCTGCGTAAACGCGGAATCCTGGCCGCGGCCGTTCATCCGGGCTGGGCGCGCACCGGCATGGGCGGGCCGCAGGCCGAACTGGATAGCGAAACCGCGGTGCGCGGCGTACGCCAGGTCATCGCCAACCTGAACGAGGACAGCCTCGGCCATGTGACCGCGTACAGCGGCGAAGCCTTACCCTACTGAAGTTGCGCCTGCCGGGCGCTGAACTCGTTCTTGCCTTGCTGGATCAGGGCATAGACTTCTGCTGCCCGGCCACCCGTTTCTTCGACCACGGCGACATGGCTGCCCATGGC
The DNA here is from genome assembly GCA_965601985.1 of uncultured Chromatiales bacterium. Lineage (GTDB taxonomy): Bacteria > Pseudomonadota > Gammaproteobacteria > Steroidobacterales > J054. The sequence goes on from CBFCXA010000246.1 coordinate 2,864, forward strand.
GGCCCGGCGCCACGCGGCGTCCTGCTCCGCATCGAGTTCATGCACGATGACGCCCAGCTCGCCGAGCTTTTCCGCCTGCAATGTGGCCAGCGCGGCGCGCAGTTTCTGACGCCCGACGTCGGCCGGCTCGAGGCTGCCCAGCAGTGCATTGCGCTGCTCCGGGCCGAGCCCGTCCAGCCAGGCCTGGTTGGCGACCACCAGGCCGGTATCGAAAATGTGATAAGTCATCGTCAAATGCGGCGCCTCCTGCGCGGCGCCGCTGAGCGCGTACAGACCGACCCCGCCCTGGCCGCAGTCGAGCAGCCCGGTCTGCAACGCGGTGATCAGTTCCGCGTAGTTGACCGGTACATTATCGGCGCCGACCCGGCGCGCGAATTCCTGCGGGCCGATGGCGCTGGACGCGCGGATCTTCAGGCCGCTGATGTCCGCCGGAGTCTGCACGGCGTCACGACAGAACACGTGGTTCCAGCCGACTTCGCTCCAGCGCAGCAATGCGATGCCCTGGGCGGCGAACAGCTCGGTGAAGATATCGGTCAGGTAGTTGTCCATGATGAAGTCGACTTCGGCGCGCGACTCGAACAGGTAGGGCGCCAGCAGCACGCTCAGCTCCGGGACTACCGAGGCCAGTCCGTGCAGAGAAAAGCCGCCGAGCTGAACGCGGCCGCGACGCAGGTTGGACAGCACCGTTTCTTCACTGCCCAGCTGGCCGGATATGAACAGGTTGAGTTGCAGGCCGGTGTCCGGCTGTTCGTTGAAGCGTGCTTCGAAGCGCAGCCATTCGTCATGCCAGGGCGTGCCCGGGGCGGACAGCGAACCCACTCGAACCAGCTGCGGTTCCGGCTCTGATCCCGTGGTCGCGGGCTCGCCGCAGCCGGACAGTGCGAGGGTCAGGGCGGTGGCGGCCAGGATGGATAGGGCGCCGGTCGGCCGTTGGCATTGGCGCGTGGGTTGTTTAGATTCGCTGCGGGGCAGGGGACGCATCAACAGGAGACTCCATATGTCACGACTGGAACCGCTGGCGCCGGATGCCTTGCCGGACGAAATGCGGGCCGTGCTCGACTACGCGGAACAGACCATGGGCTTTACGCCCAACGATGTGCTGATCATGGCCCGCTGGCCGGAACTGCTGCAAGCCATGGCCGGTGTCGTGGGTGCGGTGTTCGTGCCCGGGCAGGTGTCGATGGAGCTCAAGCGCCTGGTCGCGCTGATGACCAGCGTGGCAGCCGGTTGCCAGTATTGCGCGGCGCACAATG
>CBFCXA010000247.1:0-4081 GCA_965601985.1 uncultured Chromatiales bacterium
CCGTTGGACGCGATCGTCCAGAACGATGCGGGCGCCTGCGCGACGCGGCGGGCGTGGCAGGCGATCGACGAGAGGGTGGCCGCGGCGCTGGATTCGCTGACGCTCGCAGACCTGGTGGAGGAAACGCACGCCGCGGGCGAGGGGAAGGTGGGCCTTGGCTAGCCGCTCGCTTCCTGCGACCGAGCCGCAGCTCAGACGGCTCGTGCTGGTGGGACAGCCCAACGTCGGCAAGAGCGTGGTGTTCTCCAGGCTGACGGGGCGCTACGTCACCTGCTCGAACTACCCGGGTACGACCGTCGAGGTCTTCCGGGGCGAAGCGACACTCGCGGAGGAGCGCTGGACGGTCATCGACACACCTGGCGTCGTCGACCTGGCCTCGGCGCGCGAGGACGAGGGGGTGACGCGCGATCTGCTGCTCGGCGGCGGTGCTGACGTCGTCGTCCAGGTGGCCGATGCCAAGAACCTCGAGCGATCGCTCATGCTCTGGCTGCAGCTGGCGGAACTCGGCGTTCCGATGGTGCTGCTGCTGAACATGGCCGACGAGCAGCGCGCTCGCGGCATCGAACCGCCCGCGGCGTCCCTCGCGCGCCGACTAGGCATCCCGGTGGTGAGCTCCGTGGCGACCCACGGCGAGGGGATGCAGGAACTCCGGGCCGCGATCGCCGACGCCGCCGTACCGCGCGTGGACGGCGAGGCCAGCGGTGTGGTCGATGGGCAATGCGAGCGCCTGGCTCTGGTTCTGGCGACGAGGCTGCCCGACCTGAAGTCGCCGGCGCTTGCCGCGTGCAGGTCCGGGGTCCTCATCCGCGAGCGCGAAGTCGATCTTGGCCTCGTCGACGTCCACGCGCAGCACCTCTACGCTCACCGCGTCGCCCAGGGCATAACTCACGCCGCTGCGCTCGCCGGCCAGGCGGGAGCCACCGTCGGTCAGGTGGAAATAGTCGCGACCGAGCGCGGTCACGTGCACCAGGCCGTCGACGAACAGGTCGTTGAGCGTCACGAACAGCCCGAAGTGCGTCACGCCGGTCACGGTTCCGGGCAATACCTGGCCGATCCGATCCAGCAGCCAGGTAGCCTTGAGCCGGGCTTCCACGTCGCGCGTTGCATCATCCGCGCGACGCTCCTGCTCCGAACAGCGCTTGCCTTCCTGTTCCATCGCCGCGGCATCGAAGGCAAAGCTGCCGGGCTTGAGCTTGTCGATCACATGCCCTATCCCTCGGTGCACCAGCAGGTCCGGGTAGCGACGAATCGGCGAGGTGAAATGTGCGTAGGCGTCGAGCGCCAGTCCGTAGTGGCCGATGTTCGCCGGCTGGTACACGGCCTGGCTCAGGCTGCGCAGTACGGACACCTTGAGCTGGTCCGCGTCCGGACGCTGATCGATCAGGGCCAGTGCCTTGTTCAGGTGGCGCGGTTCACTGGCGGCCTGGTCCGGTACTTTGATGCCGAGTTCCTGCAGCAGTGTGCGCAGCTGCTCGAATTTTTCGTCGGTCGGTCCGGCATGCACGCGGAACAGCGTGGCCAGGCGATGGCGCCGCAGGAATTTCGCGGCCTCGACGTTGGCCGCGATCATGCATTCCTCGATCAGGCGGTGGGCGTCGTTGCGGAAGCGTGGCGCGATGCGGCTGACCAGGCCCTCGTCGTCGAGATCCACGCGCACTTCCGGCAGGTCCAGGTCCAGTGCACCGCGGCGACGTCGCGCTTTCGACAGCGCGCGGAACAGGTCATAGAGCGTATCGATCTGCTCGCCGACGCGGCGCACGGCCGCCGTGCCCTTGCGCTCGCGCTGGTAGTGGTCGACCTGCTCATAGGTCAGTCTGGCGGCAGAACGCAGCACACCGCGGTAGAAGTCTGCGCGCCCGGCCTTGCCGTCGCTGCCGATGCGCATGTCGCAGACCATGCACAGGCGGTCGACTTTCGGGTTGAGCGAACACAACCCGTTCGACAGCGCTTCCGGCAGCATCGGGATCACTCGATCGGGGAAATACACCGAGGTGCCGCGGCGGCGCGCTTCGGTATCGATGACCGAATCCATGGGCACGTAATGCGACACATCGGCGATCGCGACAATCAGGCGCCAGCCGTCGCCGGCCTTCTCCGCGTACACCGCATCGTCGAAGTCGCGCGCGTCGGCGCCATCGATGGTGACCAGCGGCAGCTCGCGCAGGTCTTCCCGGTCGGCCTTGTCCTGCGGCCGGACACGCTCTCCCCACTCATCGGCAGCCGCCAGCACTTTGGCCGGGAAGCGATCCGGCAGTCCGTGCTGCTCGATCGCGACTTCGGTAAGCATGGTCGGGTCGGTCGATTCGCCGAGTACCCGCACTACCTTGCCCTGCGCCTCGCGGCGCTTGCCCGGGTACTCGGTTATTTCCAGCTTCACCAGTTGCCCGTTGCGTGCGCCCTTGCGCTGGTGGTCGGGCACCAGGAACTGGTGCGGCGAACGCCCGCTCTCGAGCACGTAACCCAGGCCGTGCTCGCGCTGGTAGCGACCGACCACCGTCGTCTTACCGCGCGACAGGATATCGACCACGCTGCCGGCCGGACGGCCACGCCGGTCGCTGCCACTGATGCGCACCGCGACTTTGTCGCCGTCCAGCAGGCTGCGCATTTCCTGGTACGGCAGGTAGACGTCCTCCCCGCCCTGGTCGGGGATCAGGAAACCGAAGCCATCCGAATGCGCGGACACCCTGCCGACTACCGCGTCGAGTTTTTCGACCAGGCAGTACTGACGGCGGCGATTGATCAGCAGCTGCCCGCTGGCAGCCATACGCTGCAGGCGCCGGCGCAGGCCGGCGCGGCCGGCTTCATCCACCGACAGCGCGTCGGCCAGCGCGTCTAGGCTCAGTGGCACGCCCTGGCGGGCCATCTCCTCGAGGATGGTCGTACGGTCGGGAACGGGATGTTGGTAGCCTTTCCGCTTACCGGCACGGGCCGGATCGGAACGGCGTTTTTTCTTGGGCACAGGGAAAGTCCGCAGCGGGCATAGTCGCGTTGACAAGGATACAGGGCGAAAGTAAAGTCCCGCCACTTTATTGACGGCAGGCCCAGGTGGCGGAATTGGTAGACGCGCTAGCTTCAGGTGCTAGTCTACGAAAGTAGGTGGAGGTTCAAGTCCTCTCCTGGGCACCACGTCAAACAGCCGCCGCGGGGCGGCTTTTTTGTGCCTGAGTTCAGCCGGGCGCCACACCCGGTGCCGCTTAGCGTGCAACTACTGGATGAAGGTAATGACCTCAGCTGCGCGGAACCCGCACGGCAGTGGCGACGATTGCGAAAGTCGGTCCGGCCGCAAGGGTTTCTGACTCGGACGCGCCCAGATCGTCGTTCATGTGCCGCGCTTCGCCCGCAGTCACGGACTGACGCTGCAGCACGCCGGCCAGGCGCACGCGCTTGCCGCCGGCATCAGTCGGGATGAAGAAGCCATAATCCTTGAAGCTGACGCGCACTGCGGACTTGCCGTCCTGAGCGATGAAAAAGCAGCCTTTCTTCTGGCAGACCCGGGCAATGCGCGTGTCGACCTGCACCGATCGGCCCAGGAAGTCATCGGGCGTCGCGAGCAACTGCGACAAGTTCAACACTTCGGCGGCTTCAGGCAGGGGCGTACCGAAGGTCTCGTGTTCGCTGGTGACGACCACCGGCTCGGACAGGCGCACGACCTCACGGTCTGTGCCGCCTGCAGCGGCGGGAAGCTGCAGGCACAGCAGCAGTACAGAGGACAGAAAGACCTGGCGTTTTAATTGCATGGGATACGACTTCGTGAATCCTGAACTGATAGATAAAGGATCGCAGCTCAGCAGCAGCGCTTCAATTCCGACACCGGCGCATACAGCAGCCAGCGGGCCCAGGCCTCGTCAGCGGGTTCCGCAGGTGGTTCGTAAGCCATGCGCGCGCGCTGCTCGGCCACCGCGGCAACCAGGTCCCGCAGCAACTCCGATCGGCGTATCCGCCAGAACCCGAGCACGAACCAGGCGGCGGATTCGCCATCCGCGGCAAACCGCCGGCGCAGCAGACGCGCGGCCTGGCGCACGTCGGCGCAGGCGCTGCCCAGCAGGTAGGCGGGATGGACTTCCATGCACACCACTGTGCC
>CBFCXA010000248.1:0-4062 GCA_965601985.1 uncultured Chromatiales bacterium
GCCGGTGATGTCAGGCGCCGGGTCTTCGAGTGAGACTTCCAGGTTCCAGTCGGTGCCGATTTCCGGGAACCAGCGTACCTGTGGCTGGCGTACCAGCACGCGGCCGTTGACGCCTTCGAAGTCGACTTCTTCCGGCGCGTTTTCCGTATCCATGAAAGTAGACCAGGTCTGTCCGATCAGAAAATCGCGAAACTGGCCGAACGCGTGACGCAGGCGGAAGGTATTGCCCTCGCCGACAAAATCGCCCTCGGTGAAGGCGCGCAGCTGGCCTACTTTTGTGTTCTCACGCAGCTCGAAATTCAAACGCGAGTTCTGCACCGTCAGCGCGGCCTCTCCGTCACTGCCTCCAGGTCCACGGGTAGGAATGGTGCCAACGATGAACCGGTTCTGAGAGCCCAGTGCCGAGAGGCTCTGCACCACGTTCATCTGCACGAAACCACCGATACGCAGCGCGGCGTTTGTGCCGGGGACCGGGTACGCGCCCGGGAATTCGTCCGCATCATAAGTTGTCGTCGTTTCCTGCTGGGTCTGACTGGTCGTGTCTTCCAGGCCTTCCAGCCGTGCGCGTACGGCCTGTTCTTCTTCGGTCATCGCGTCGGGCTTTACGCCCGCCAGAGAAATCTGATCCAGCCGCGACTGCAGGCCCTGAATCGCATCGCCCTGTGCATCGAGCCGCTCTTGCTGACGGCGAATCACGTCGCCCTGCTGCTCGAGTGTGCGTGCCTGTTTTGTCAGCGTTTCGGATTGCTCGCGCAGTGTCGCGACCAGCTGGCTGATGTCTATCGTGTCGTCCTGGGCTGACCCGGATTGGGCAGCAACCGGGTCGGCGATGAGCAGCAGGAGCAGGCTGGCGGTGGCAAGTTTTGCAGGTCGGTTCATGGCGTTTACCTGGATCTGGATCCGTCTTTAGGGCCGCTGCGCCATTGCGGCAGCCTCGAAAACGGCCACTGTACGGACTGCGCCGCCGGGCATGCAATATGGACCTGTCGGGGACGGCCGCTCGAGATTGGGCGCTGGCGCATGCCTGATATAGTCCTCACTACCGGGGGGGAGACGGAAGCCGTCTTCCGGGCAGACAAGAAGCTATTGGGAGAACAAACCATGAGGACGGATACCAATCGTCTGGCATCCCTGTTTTTGGCGCTTGCCGCCAGCGTGCTGCTGGCCGCGTGCGCGCCGGATTCGGCTGAGCAGGCGGCGCCAGAGGCCGCCGCTGCCGCCGGCGAAGAGACCGACATGGTCAGCGAGGCCAGCGAGTGGGGCGACGACGCGGCGCCGGAGTACGCGGCAGATGCCGAATTGCCCGTGCGCCAGATACCGAATATTCCGGAAGCCGCGGAGGCCTATTACGCGCCGGACAGCTATCACGTCATCGCGCAGACCCAGGACCCGGACGCGACGAAACCCGAAGGCCGCGCATCCGGCGGCGCGCTGACCTGGATTTTCACCGACGACGGCGAGAAAAAGTGGCGCATCGGCGACCGCGGCCAGGACGCCTGCTCGTACTTCTTCCCGGACATGAAGCGGGTCGTGTTCACGTCGACGCGCGACAACATGGACATGCCGGTTGGCAACTGGTCGGACGAAAAAGAGTACCCGCAGGGCGCGGAACTCTACATTGCTGATCTCGAGGGCAACATCGAGAAGCGTCTGACCGACAACGAGTACTACGAAGCCGAGGTGTCTATCTCGCCTGACGGCGAGTGGGTCGTGTTCGGGCGCCAGATCGACGGCAAGATGGACCTGTGGCGCATTCGCCCGGATGGCACGGAGGAAGAGCAGCTGACCTTCACAGACGACTGGCAGGAAGGCGCACCGTTCTATTTGCCTGACAACCGCACCATCCTGACCCGCGCCTGGCGGCGCAGCCAGTACGGCGAGGTGCGCCCCACGCCGATGACGGTCTTCACAGTGGATGCCGAAACCAAGGAAGTTACCCAGCGCACCTTCGATGAGGACATGAACTGGGCACCTTACCCGACGCCGGACGGTCGCCACTACGTGTTCGTGCGCATCGTCGAGAACAACAACTGGGAGATATTCCTCGGTGATCTCGCCGGTGGTGAGCCGAAGCGCCTGACCTACAACGCCAGCTTCGACGGCTTCCCGTCGGTGTCACCGGACGGCACCAAGATGCTGTTTACCCGCAGCCAGGGCGGCGGTTTCATGTCCAACCTGTTCACCTACGTGATGGACATCTCCTCGCTGGGTGTGGGTCCCGACAACTGGACCGGCGAGGTGCCGGTCATCGAGGCGCCGGCCGAAGCGGCAGCGGTGGCGGGCGAAACGCCGGCACTGGCGGCCCGCTGAATCGATTCGCGAGGCCGCGGGGGTGTTCATCAACTTCTGGTATCCGGCCGAGTGGAGCGAGCAGCTCACTGACGCGCCCCTGCGCGTGCGGATGCTCGGCCAGGACTTCGTGCTGTTCCGTGACAGCGACGGTCAGGTGCACTGCCTGAGCAATACCTGCACGCACCGCGGCGGCTCGCTCGGTGGCGGCAAGCTCAAAGGCGACTGCGTCGAGTGCCCGTATCACGGCTGGCAGTTCGATGGTGACGGCCGGGTGCGACGGATTCCTTCGCTGGGTGCAGACGCGCGCATTCCCGCGCGCACGCGCGTCGATGCTTACCCGACCGAGGAACGCTACGGCATCGTATTCGCGTTCCTCGGCGACCTGCCGGAAGCCGAGCGCCCCCCGATTATGGAGATCCCGGAGTACGAGCAGCCCGGCTGGCACGTCACCCGGCAGGAGCGACTGGCCGACAACGACTACCGCCGCCAGCTGGAAAACGCGCTGGACCCTGCCCACAACGAGTTCGTGCACCCCACGCACGGCTTCTCGGGCGAGCGCGACGACTACCGCGTGCCGGAGCTGAACATCGAGACCCACGAGTGGGGTGGCGGTTTCATGACCACTTACTACTCGCCGCCGCTCAAGGACGAGAAGATGAAAGCCGCCTCGAAGCGCAGCGAGGATGCGCAGATCCAGGCCGGCACCTTCCATCATGGTCCGGCCAGCCTGTGCACGCGCATTCACCCGACGGCAGAGGTGAAGATTCACCAGAACGTATTCAAGGTGCCGGTGGACGAAGGCCGCACGCGCAGCTTCCTGGTGCAGACGCGAAACTTTCTGCTGGAAGCCGAGCATGATCAGCGCTTTCACGAGCGCAATGACGTAGTCGCGGGGCAGGACGCCGAGGTGCTGGCGGTACTGCAGCCGACGCTCACACCCGAAACCAATCGCCACGAGTTCCTGGTGCCGGCGGACAACGCGGTGGTCGATTACCGCGACCGGCTGAAGCACTGGGAGTCGCTGGGCTGGCGGATTGACGCGGCCGAAGTGCAGCGGCAGGCGAAACGCGTTGCCTTCGCCATCCCGAGCCCGGCCCGCCGGGAGCAGGGCGGCTGGGTGATCGACCCGGTGCCGTTGCTGCCGGGCAGTAGCGCCGCCACTGTCAGCGTCGACGAATCGCAGCGCGCGTGAAACCGGTCCATCACCTGGCAGCGCTTGCCGCGCTGCTGATCGTTTCCGCCCCGGCCTGGGCCGAGCCGATGGTGCTCAATCGAGGCTCCGCCGCCGAGCCCCCGACCCTGGATCCGACCCTCGGCGCCGGCACGCTGGCCGCGCCAATCATCGGCGACATGTTTGCCGGGCTGCTGGCCAGGGGCCCGAAATCGAAACCGGTGGCGGCCAGCGCCGAGAGCTGGGAAGTCAGTGACGACGGGCGCACGTACACCTTTAAGCTGCGCGAAGGCCTGAAGTGGTCGGACGGCACACCGCTGACTGCCGACGATTTCGTGTATTCCTACCGGCGGCTGATGGACCCGAAGACGGCGTCGCGACTGGTCGGTATCTTTTTCATCGTCAAGAATGCCCGCGCTGCGTTCTTTGGCCAGCAGCCGCTCGAGGCGATGGGCGTGTCGGCGCCGGACCCTCGCACCGTCGTGTTCGAACTCGAGGAACGTACACCGTTCTTTCTGGAGTTGTTGGGTAACGTCGCGATCGCGCCGGTGCCGCGGCACGTGATCGAGAAGGAAGGCCGCGGCTGGTCGAAGGCCGGG
>CBFCXA010000249.1:0-4036 GCA_965601985.1 uncultured Chromatiales bacterium
CCGATGCGCCCGTAGCCGTTGATTCCGATCTTTACTGGCATGTCTGCTTCTCCCAAATCGTTATTGATTGCCGAGCACGCCGCGCGCAGTGTCCGCGACGCGTGCCGGCGTGAAACCAAAGTGCTCGAAAAGCTGTCCGCCCGGCGCGGACTCGCCGAAGCGATCCAGGCCGATGATCGCGCCGCGCGTGCCCGTGAAGCGGTGCCACAGCCCGGTCGCCCCGGCCTCCACCGCGACCCGTGCGCCGATACCCGGCGGCAGCACCGCGTCCTGCCAGGCCGCGTCCTGCTCGGCGAAGGCCTGCATACTCGGCATGGACACAACGCGCACCGCCAGTCCGCCTGCGCGCAGCAGTTCAGCCGCGGCCATCGCCAGCGCGACTTCCGAACCGCTGGCGATCAGTATCACGGCCGCGGACGGATCGTCCGACAACACGTAGCCGCCGCGTCGAATCGCGGCAATCTGCCCCGCGTCGCGCGACTGGGCGGGCAGACCCTGGCGGGTCAGCACCAGGCAGGTCGGTCCGTCGCACCGCTCGATAGCATCCTGCCAGGCAACCGCGGTTTCCGTCGTATCGCAGGGGCGCCAGCAGCGCAGGTTTGGCACCAGCTGCAGGCTGGCCAGGTGTTCGACCGGCTGATGTGTCGGCCCGTCTTCGCCCAGCCCGATCGAGTCGTGAGTGAACACCGATATGTTCCGGATACCCATCAGCGCGGCCATGCGCAGCGCATTGCGCGAGTAGTCCGAGAAGGTCAGGAAGGTACCGCCGTAGGGAATGAACCCTCCGTGCAGGGCCAGGCCATTGTTGATTGCGGCCATGCCGAATTCGCGCACGCCGTAGTAGAGGTAGTTGCCGTCCGCTTCGTCATGGCTGATGACGGTCGAACCGGCGTGCAGGGTCAGGTTGGATCCGGTCAGGTCGGCGGATCCGCCAATCAGTTCCGGCAGGGCCGGCGCGAAGGCATCCAGCGCCACTCGCGAGGCCTTGCGCGTGGCCAGCTTCTCGTCGCTGGCCGCAATCCGCTCGATTGCCTGCGCTGCCACGTCCGGCCATTCGGCCGGCAATTTGCCGGCCAACCGGCGCGCGAGTTCCGCGGCCAGCGCCGGGTGCTCCTTCGCATATGCGTCCATCAGCTTCTGCCAGGCCTGTTCGCGACCGGCCCCGGCCGCATGCGCGTCCCAGGCGGCGGCGATTTCTGCCGGGATCTCGAAGGGTGCGGACTTCCAGCCGAGCGTCTCCCGGGCCGCGGCGACCTCGTCGTCACCCAGCGGCGCCCCGTGGGTCGACTCGCTGCCCTGCTTGTTGGGGGCGCCGAAGCCGATCACGGTCTTGCAACAAATCAGCGTCGGGCGCGCCGCGTCGGCCCGTGCCTCGCTGATCGCCTGCGCGATCGCTTCCGCGTCGTGACCGTCTACCGCGTCTATGACCTGCCAGCCATAGGCACGGAAACGGGCCGCTGTATCGTCGGCGAACCAGCCCGCGACATCGCCGTCGATGGAAATGCCGTTGTCGTCGTACAGGCAAATCAGCTTGCCCAGACCCAGTGTCCCGGCGAGCGAACAGGCTTCGTGCGAGATGCCCTCCATCAGGCAGCCATCACCTAGGAATACATACGTGTAGTGGTCGACCACCGGGTAGCCGGGACGATTGAACTGCGCGGCCAGGGTGCGCTCGGCCAGCGCCATGCCCACGGCGTTGCTGACGCCCTGTCCCAGCGGGCCGGTGGTGGTCTCGATGCCCAGATCGGGCTCGTACTCCGGGTGACCCGCGGTGCGCGCGCCGAGCTGGCGAAAATCTCTGAGTTCGTCGATGGTCAGCGGGTAGCCGGACAGGTGCAAAAGGCCGTACAGCAGCATCGAGCCGTGCCCGTTGGACAGCACGAAACGATCGCGATTCGGCCACTGAGGATTCCCGGGATTATGCTGCAGGAAATCGTTCCACAGGACTTCGGCGATATCGGCCATGCCCATGGGCATGCCCGGGTGACCGGAGTTGGCCTGCTGGACGGCATCCATGGCCAGCGCGCGCAGCGCATTGGCCAGCGTCCGGCGGGCCGGCCGCGACAGGGTCGAATCAGGACTTGTTGCCATGGAATCGCGCGGCGAACGGCCGCTTCTTATGGTGATTGATCGGCCGTGGATTTTCCCGGTTTCGGCCCCGGCCCGCAACACAGCGGCAATGGATCTGCGCCGGGCCGGGCTATAATTGTTCTCCTTTTCGCCACAGCTATCTGGAATCACCCATGCCAGACCGCCGCCTGTTCACCTCGGAATCGGTATCCGAGGGCCATCCGGACAAGATGGCCGACCAGATTTCCGATGCCATTCTCGACGCCATCCTGGCCGAGGACCCGCGCGCCAAAGTCGCCGCCGAGACGCTGGTCAAGACCGGCTACGTGATGCTCGCCGGCGAAATCAATACCCAGGCCAAGAACGTATTTTTCGACCTGGAGTCGCTCGTACGCGAGGTCGTAACCGATATCGGCTATACCAACTCGGCGATGGGGTTCGACGGGGAGACCTGCGGTCTGCTCAATGCGCTGGGTCCGCAGTCGGCCGACATCCGCCAGGGCGTGGATCGCGACAGCGAGCGGGCCCAGGGCGCGGGTGACCAGGGCATGATGTTCGGCTACGCGTCGGACGAGACCGATGTGCTGATGCCGGCCCCGATCACGCTGGCACACCGCCTCGTGCGACGTCAGGCCCAGCAGCGCAAGACCGGCGCGCTGGAGTGGTTGCGGCCTGATGCCAAGAGCCAGGTCACGCTGATATACGAAGACGAGCGACCGGTCGGCATCGACGCGGTCGTGCTCTCGACGCAGCATTCACCCGAGGTCAGCAACGACGACCTGCACGAAGGCGTGATGGAATCGATCATCAAGCCGATACTGGAACCGACCGGATGGCTCAGCGACAAGACCCGCTATCACATCAATCCGACCGGGCGCTTCGAGATCGGCGGACCGCAGGGCGACTGCGGACTGACCGGTCGCAAGATCATCGTCGATACCTATGGCGGCATGGCGCGCCACGGCGGTGGCGCGTTCTCCGGCAAGGACCCGTCCAAGGTCGATCGCTCGGCCGCTTACGCCGGGCGCTATGTAGCCAAGAACATCGTGGCGGCCGGCCTGGCCAGGCGCTGCGAAGTGCAGATTTCCTATGCCATCGGCGTGGCCGAGCCGACCTCGATCTCGGTCGAGACCTTCGGCACCGGCAGCCTGCCGGAGCAACGCCTGGTCCAGCTGGTCCGCGAGGTCTTCGACCTGACCCCGTACGGCATTCGCGAGATGCTCGATCTGCTGCGACCGATTTACCGGGCTACCGCGGCCTACGGGCATTTCGGCCGCGAAGACCTCGAACTGAGCTGGGAACGCACCGACCGGGCGGAAAGCCTGCGCGGGGCCGCGGCGGCCTGATCCACTCGGCCCTCCGGCTCGAAGTACAGAACAAATAACTGGAGCGTAAACAGATGAGTACCAAAGCTGCTGAAGTCGTCAGCCCGGATTACAAGGTTGCCGACCTGTCGCTCGCCGACTGGGGCCGCAAGGAAATCGCCATTGCCGAGACCGAGATGCCCGGCCTGATGGCGGTGCGCGAGGAGTTCGCCGCGCGGAAGCCGCTGCAGGGCGCCCGGATTGCCGGCTGCCTGCATATGACGATTCAGACTGCGGTGCTGATCGAGACCCTGGTCGACCTCGGCGCGGAGGTGCGCTGGTCGTCCTGCAACATCTTCTCGACCCAGGACCATGCCGCTGCCGCGATCGCCGCGGCCGGCGTGCCGGTATTCGCATGGAAAGGTGAGACCGAAGAGGAATACTGGTGGTGCGTTGACCAGACGATACACGGCCCGAACGGCTGGACACCGAACATGATCCTGGACGACGGCGGTGACCTGACCGCGATCATGCACGACAAGTATTCCGAACTCATGAAGGACGTGCGCGGAATCTCGGAGGAGACCACCACCGGCGTGTTGCGCCTCTACGAGATGTCCAAGAATGACGACCTGGCCTGCCCGGCGTTCAATGTGAACGAC
>CBFCXA010000250.1:0-4018 GCA_965601985.1 uncultured Chromatiales bacterium
TGGCGGATCAGGATGCACGCGTTGCCGATCCCGACGCCGGCGCCGCGGAACTCGCCGCATTAGTCGAGCGCAGCGGCGCGCGCGAAGGCGGCAATGAACAGCACTGAGGCAAGCGCCCAGGCAGCGGCCGCGCCGCACCTGCGCAGCCGGTTCCACGTGCCGGTCATCATGCGGCAGGTGCTCTATGCGCTGGGCCCTGCGCTGGTTGCCTATGTCTGGTTTTTCGGCTTCGGTATCGTTTTCAACTGCGCGGTCGCGATTCTCGCGGCGCTGAGCACCGAGTACATCGCGCTACGGCTGCGCTCGCGGCCGGTCGAACTGTTCCTGTCCGACGGCAGCGCAATCGTTACCGCGGTGCTGCTTGCCTTTGCGCTGCCGCCCCTGACGGCCTGGTGGATTACCGCGCTCGGCAGCGTTTTTGCCATCGGCGTCGCCAAGCATCTGTACGGCGGGCTGGGCGCCAATTTGTTCAACCCGGCAATGGCCGGCTACGTGGCACTGCTGGTTTCATTCCCGGAACAGCTGACCAACTGGCTGCCGCCGCGTATCGGTGACCTGGACTACCAGCCACTCGGTTTTTTCGCCAGCCTGCACTTCACGCTGCTCGGTAACCTGCCGGCCGGCGAGAGCCTCGATGCGCTGACCCGCGCCACGCCACTCGATAGCATGAAAGTCGGCCTGGACCAGATGCTCACGGTGGCGGAAGTGCGCAGCGATGCGCTGTTCGGCGACTTCGGCGGGCGCGGTTGGGAGTGGATCAATAATTACATCGCGCTGGGCGGCTTTTACCTGTTGTGGCGCGGCGTGATTCGCTGGCACATTCCGGTCGGCGTGCTCGGTGGGCTACTCGGCAGCGCGGCGGTGTTCTACCTGTTCGATCCGGCCCTGCACCCGTCCCCGGGCTTTCACCTGTTCAGCGGCGGCGCGATGCTGTGCGCCTTTTTCATCGCTACCGATCCGGTATCCGCGGCGGCGACCCCGAGCGGGCGCCTGGTGTATGGCGCCGGCATCGGAGTACTGATCTACCTGTTACGCAGCTGGGGCAGCTATCCTGACGGCGTCGCGTTCGCCGTGCTGCTGATGAATATGGCCGTACCGCTGCTCGATCGTTATCTGCATCCGAACATCTACGGTTTCGACAACGAGGACGAGCCGTGAGCAGACGGCCAATCAGCCGGACCGCGGCCGTGGCCGGCCTCGTCGCACTGGCCGCCGTCGTCGCGGCCATGCTCGCCGGGCTGGATCGGCTGACCGCGCCACGCATCGCCGTCAACGAAGCCGAACGCGTGCGGCGCAGCCTGGCCGCGGTGCTGCCGGCCGACGGCAGTTTCGACAATGCGCCGCAGCTCGACCTCATTACCCTGCCGAGTTCGACCGAACTGGGCATCGAACAAGCCCTGCCCATCTGGCGCGCCAGGCTTGGCGGACAGCCGGTCGCTGCGGTGCTGACCATGGTCACGCCGGCCGGTTACGTCGACCGGATCCGATTGATTGTCGGTATCACGCAGGACGGCCGCGTTATCGGCGTGCGCGCCGTGCAGCACAACGAGACGCCCGGGCTCGGAGATGCCATCGAGACCGCGAAATCAGACTGGATTCTCGGCTTTGACGACAGAGCCCTGGACGACGACACCCGCTGGGCCCTGCGTCGGGAAGGCGGCGACATCGACGCGATCACCGGCGCGACCATCACCAGCCGCGCGGTCATCAATGCGGTGGCGGCCGGGCTCGCCTGGTTCGAAACCAACCGTGACCGCGTATTCAAAGTAGAAATGGCCACCGCCGCGGTCGACAGTCAGGGTGCGGGCCTGTGAACCAGGACCGGTCAGGCGCCCGGCCCGACCTGCGCGCCACGCTCCGCGCCGGCCTGTGGTCGGCCAATCCCGGCCTGGTGCAGCTGCTCGGACTGTGCCCGTTACTGGCGGTGAGCAATACGCTGGTCAACGGGCTAGGACTCGGTATCGCGACGCTTGCCGTACTGGTCGCGTCGAATCTGCTGGTCTCGCTCAGCCGCCACTGGCTGCACCCCGACCTGCGACTTCCGGCTTTCGTGCTGATGATCGCCGGTTTCGTAACCGGGGTGGACCTGCTGTTTCGCGCCTTCTTTTTCGACCTGCACCAGTCGCTGGGAATCTTCATACCGCTGATCGTGACCAACTGCGTAATTCTCGGTCGTGCCGAGGCCTTCGCTTCGCGCCAGGCGCCGCTGCCGGCGCTGGCCGACGCGCTCGGCCATGGGCTTGGTTTCGCCGGCGTGCTGGTGAGCCTCGGTGCGGTCCGCGAACTGGTCGGACGCGGCAGCCTGTTGCACGGTGCCGAGCAACTGTTCGGCCCGGCCGCGGCCGGCTGGGAAATCGCCCTGCTGCCGTCAGCCGAGGGCCTGTTGCTGGCGAGTCTGCCGCCGGGCGCATTTCTCGCACTGGCAGCGATGATCGCCGCGCGCAACTGCCTGCAGGCCCGACGGCCGACAACAGACGAATGAACCCGGCAAAACGCGCGGAAATCTACCGTCGTCTGCGGGCCGCTAATCCGACACCGACCACCGAATTGAACTACTCGAGCCCGTTCGAACTGCTGGTTGCGGTGATCCTGTCCGCCCAGGCCACCGATGTTGGTGTGAACAAGGCCACGGCGCGATTGTTTCCGGATGCCAATACGCCTGAAGCGATCCTGTCGCTGGGCGAAGCCGGGCTCAAGGAACGTATCCGGACCATTGGCCTGTACAACAGCAAGGCGAGCAACATCATCAAGACCTGCCGCATCCTGCTCGACGAGCACGGCGGCGAGGTACCGCGGACCCGCGAAGCGCTCGAGAAGCTCCCCGGCGTGGGCCGCAAGACCGCGAACGTGATTCTCAACACCGCCTTCGGCGAGCCCACCATTGCCGTCGACACGCATATTTTTCGCGTCGCCAACCGCACGAAACTGGCGACGGGCAAGACACCGCTGGCCGTCGAGAAACGCCTGGTGAAATTCACACCGGAAGAATTCCGCCGTGACGCGCATCACTGGCTGATTCTGCACGGCCGCTACGTCTGCAAAGCGCGCAAGCCGGACTGCCCGAACTGCGCTATCTTTGACCTCTGTGAGTATCGCGGCAAAACATAACCGTAACTGGAACTGAAGGCGGCATGCCGGAAACGCTCAGGACTGCTGCCGTGACGCTGCGCGCACCGCGTCGTAGCGATGCGCGCGCCGTGTTCGAAAACTATGCCGGCGACCCGCGCGTGACCCGCTACATGCTCTGGCGTACACACGCAGCCCTGTCGACCAGCGAGCGTTACCTGTCCTACGTGATCCAGCGCAATGCCATGGGCGTGGAATGGTCCTGGGCAATTACCCTGCCGGACGACGACGAGTGCATCGGCATGGTCTCGGTCATTCCGGACCGGCACAAGGCCGAGCTGGGCTATGTACTGGCCCATGACTACTGGGGCCGGGGCATCATGACCGGCGTCGCCCGCAGCCTGCTGCACTGGTGTTTCGAGCGCGCCGGCTTATCGCGCGTATGGGCGACCTGCGCGTCGGCCAATGCCGCGTCGGCGCGCGTACTCGAGAAGTCCGGCCTGCGTCGTGAGGGCATGTTGCGCAGCTGGCTGGTGTTTCCGAACCTGGCACGCACGCCCCAGGACTGCCTGATCTATGGCCTGGTGCGCGAGGATTTCGCTGCGGCCCCGGCGCATCAGACCGAAACACAACGGAAGACCGGCTGACCCGGGGGCGATTGTCGGCAGCTGGAGTTGAGTCGAATTCATACCAGACGCCGAGAAAAGTTTTTCTGCGGCAATGAATGCGGAGCGCGACCCGCGCTACCCGATTACTTTCTCTGCGGGGTGCGGCGACTTACCAGCCAGGCCAGAAGCCCGATCTGCACGCGCTGATGAAGGCTGCGGACGAAGCGATGTACCGTGACAAGCAGCAGTTACGGGCTGCGGCTGCTGCCGCCGATTGCTACTCTGCTTTGTGACGCTGAGTCTTTTTCGGCAGGTACAAATCGGTCAGCGTTCCCTCGAAGGCC
>CBFCXA010000251.1:0-4002 GCA_965601985.1 uncultured Chromatiales bacterium
GGACAACTACTGTTACCTGCTGCATGATCCCGACAGCGGCAAGACCGGCGTGGTCGATACGCCGGAAGTCGCCGCGATCGAAAAAGCGCTGGCCGACACGGGCTGGTCGCTGGACTACATCCTGAACACCCATCATCACTGGGACCACGCCGGCGGCAACCTGGAGCTGAAGGAGAAGCACGGCTGCCAGGTCGTCGGGCCGGCCGCCGATGCCGGGCGCATCCCGGGCATCGATATTGAGCTGGCGGACGGCGAGCACTTCGAGCTAGGCAGTCACCGCGCGGTGATCTACGACACGCCCGGCCATACCCGCGGACACATCATTTATCACTTCGCCGACGACGGCGCGGCCTTCGTCGGCGATACGCTGTTCTCGATGGGCTGCGGGCGTCTTTTCGAGGGCACACCCGGGCAGATGTGGGAATCGCTGTCAAAGCTGATCGACAAACTGCCGGACGACACGCGCATCTACTGCGCGCACGAGTACACGCAGAGCAACGCTCGCTTCGCGGTCACCGTGGAGCCGGACAACATAGAGCTCGCGGCCCGCGCACAGCAGGTCGACCGCCTGCGCGAGAAAGGCGAGCCGACCATCCCGTCGACCATGGCCCTGGAGAAAGCCACCAACCCGTTCCTGCGCCCGGACAGCGCGGGCATCCAGGCCACACTGGGCCTGCCGGCGGATGACCTCGTGGCGGTGTTTGCCGAAACGCGCGCCCGCAAGGACAACTTCTAGCCGCGATGTACCTGCTGGAGCAGACTGTCACCTGCCCGAGCTGCTGGGAAGCGATCGAGCTGGAGCTGGACCTGTCCGGCGAGGGTCAGGACTACGTCGAGGACTGCTCGGTCTGCTGCCGGCCGATGCGTATCCGTTTCTCGGTCCAGGATGGCGAACTGATGGACTTCGCCGTCGAAAGCGCGACCTGAGAGAGTCGGCACATGCGCATTCTGCATCTCGCTACCGAAGCAGCGCCGTTCGCCAAGGCGGGCGGCCTTGGCGACGTCGTCCAGGGTCTGACGGACGAACTCCTCGTTGCCGGCAACGATGCCCGCGTGCTGCTGCCCGATTACCGCCTCGACGGGAACGGCGAGGCGCGGCGCGAAGTACTGAGCGACTGGCAGTCCTTCCAGGCAGGCGAACGCAACCTCGAGTATCGCTTTGCCCGGCGAGTGCAGGCAGACGGGAACTCATGCTACTACCTGCTGGATTGCCCGGAACTATTTGACCTGGGCAGCATCTACCCGGGCGGCGAGGACGAGCTGGTTCGTTATGTGCTCCTTTGCCGCACCGCTGCCCTGCTGTGCGATGTGCTCGACTGGCAGCCCGAGATCCTCCACTGCCACGACTGGCACACGAGCCTGCTGGTTGCCCGCCAGGCCGCCGGCCTGGAATCCTGCGGCCCGCTCGGCGATGCGAGATCGGTACTGACCATCCACAACATCGGCTACCAGGGCGCGTTCGGAGCCGCTGCGCTGGCCGACTGCGGCGAGGCGGCCCTGGCCGATGCCCTGCCGCGGGAAGCCGACGGGCTCGGCATCAACCTGCTGCGAGCCGGCGTACGCGGCGCCGACGCAGTCACCACGGTAAGCCCGACCTATGCTCACGAGATCCTTACATCGCAATTCGGCATGGGCCTGGAGCCGGACCTGCAGGCGCGCTCCGCCGACCTCATCGGGATACTCAACGGTGCCGATTACGGGGTCTGGGATCCGTCTCGGGATACGCTGATCGAGCGCCACTACGACGCGCGGGACAGTTCCGGCAAGCGAGACTGCCGGGCAGACCTGATGCGCTCGCTGGGCCTTGGCCTGCCGGACGATGTGCCGATTGCCGGCGTCGTCAGCCGACTTGTCGAGCATAAAGGCATCGACCTGCTGCTCGGTGCGCTGCCCGGGCTGGTCGCATCAGGCCGGCTCGCGCTGGCGATACTCGGGGATGGCGATGACGAACTCGCCACCGGCCTCGAAGACCTGGTCGCGCGCTTCCCCGAACGCGTGGGTTTCAGCCGCGGCTACGACGACCCGCTGGCGCACCGCATCATCGCCGGGTCGGACCTGTTCCTGGTGCCATCGCGTTACGAGCCCTGCGGACTGACGCAGATGTATGCCTTGCGCTACGGCACGGTCCCGGTGGTCCGCAAGACGGGCGGACTGGCCGACACCGTCAGCCACTTCGACCCCGCCACTGGCGAGGGCAACGGCAGCGTATTCCTCGACGCCGACGCAAATGGACTGCGCTGGGCTACCGACACTGCGCTGGGCTGGTTCGAAGACCGGGATACCTGGCAGCGCCTGCAGCAAAACGGCTTCGCCGCGGACTTCGGCTGGCCGCGACAGGCAAGGGAATACGCCGCGTTCTATCGTGGCTTGGTCGGCGGCTAGGCGGCCTCGCCGCGCAGTCCCTCGCCGCGGCGACCCGTGGTATCGAGCAGCCGCGCTGTCTGCGACGCCAGTTGCCCATCGAGGTCCGACCAGGCGAACCGCCACTGCCAGTTGCCGCCGACGGTGCCTGGCGTGTTCATGCGCGCGTCGCTGCCCAGGCCCAGCAGATCCTGGAACGGGATCATCGCCAGTTTCGCCGGTGATGCGCAGGCCGTCTTGACCATGGCCTCGGCTGCCGCGACCGGCGCCTGCGGCTGGCCAATCACCGCGTCGACATGCGTACGCGCCTGGTCGTCCAGCGATGCGTACCAGCCGGCCGTCGTGTCGTTGTCGTGCGTACCGGTGTAAACCACCGCGTTCTCCACGTGGTTCGCCGGCAGGTAGGGGTTGTCGGGCGAACCGTCGAAGGCAAACTGCAGCACCAGCATACCCGGCAGGCCGAATCGGTCTCGCAGCGCACGAACTTCGTCGGTGATGGTCCCGAGGTCTTCGGCCACCAGCGCACAATCGGGATTCAGGCGCAGTGCCTCGGTCAGCAGCTCGTCGCCGGGCACCGTCTCCCAGTGACCGTCGCGCGCGGTGGGTGAATCCACCGGGATCGCCCAGCAGGATTCCAGCGCTCGGAAATGATCGATACGCAGCAGGTCGAAACGCTGCGCCTGGGAGCGCAGGCGCGATAGCCACCAGTTGAAGCCCTTGCGCTGCAGGTACTCCCAGTCGTACAGCGGGTTGCCCCAGCGCTGACCATCGGCGTTGAAATAGTCCGGCGGAACGCCGGACACGAAATCCGCGTCGCCGTCGGGTCCGAGCCGGAACACCTCCCGGCGCCACCAGGCATCGGCGCTGTCCCGGTCGACATAGAACGGCAGATCCCCGAACAGGCTCACCGCGCGTTCCTGCGCGTAGTCCCGCAGGGCCTGCCACTGGCGCGCGAACACGTACTGGCCGAAGGCGGTCGCGTTGATCGATAACCCATGCTCGTCGAGTAAATCGGAAATCGCGCCACGTTGGCGCGTGCGATATTCGGCAGGCCATTCCCACCACGGCCGCCCCTCGTGCAGGCGCTTGAGCGTGACGTACATCGCGTACGGCAACAGCCAGGCCGAATTGGAGCGTCGGAAGCCGGCAAATTCTTCCCAGTCCGCGCTGCTGGCGTGGCGGCGGAAGTGCGCCCAGGCTTCGTCGACCAGCGATCGCGCATCGTCGGGCATGGGATCTTCGCTCGGCCACCAGGACTCGTCACGGAGATCGTCCCGGTCCAGCCACTGGCACTCGCCGGCGAAGGCGGAACTCAGCTGATAAGGTGAACCGGTCGGATCAACCGGTCCCAGCGGCAGCACCTGCCACACGCTGAAGCCGCATTTGGCGAGCAAATCGACGAAGCGACGGGCATCGGCGCCAATGGTCCGGGCAGGCAGCGAGCCGACGTGCAGCAGAACCCCGGCACGCCGCCCGGACAACTGCGGGGAGCTGCCGTTCACTGCAACTCGGCCAGGTGCTCTGCGGTGACCAGCACGATGCCGTTGTCGGTCACATGAAAACGCTCGCGATCGGACTCCGGATCCAGGCCGATGCGGGTCCCGTCTGGAATCCGGCAGTTTTCATCCACCACGGCGTTGC
>CBFCXA010000252.1:0-3993 GCA_965601985.1 uncultured Chromatiales bacterium
CACCAGCATCAGCAGCAGTAACCGGCTGAGCGTGATCAGGTTGGCCATTCAGCCGTGCCGTGCCGGGCGGCTGATGCCCATCGAACGCATGCGGTCGGTCAGCGTGCTCGGCTTGAGGCCCAGCAGTTCGGCGGCGCCGCCGCTGCCCGATACCCGCCAGTCTGCTGCATCCAGCGCCGCGATCAGGTTATCTCGCTGGCGCTCTTTCATTTCGTCCTCGGTCAGCCAGGCGCGTTCGTCGCCCGCATCGTTCGCGGCCTCTTCCACCACTGGCGACGTCGCCGCGTCATTGCCCGGCAGGTAGATACGCAGCGGCCCGCCACGCGACAGGATCACTGCACGCTCGATCACGTTCTTGAGTTCGCGCACGTTGCCGGGCCAGTCGTACTTGCGCAGCTCCTCGACCTGGCGCTGGTTCAGCGTCGGCACGTCGCGCCCGAAGTCGCGGCAGATCTGCTCGAGAAAATGCACGGCCAGCATCACCACGTCGTCGCCGCGCCGGCGCAGCGGCGGCACCGGGACCGGGAATACGCTGAGCCGGTAGTACAGGTCTTCGCGGAACTCCCCGGCCTCGACTGCTTTTTCGAGATCCTTGTTGGTCGCCGCAATCACGCGCACATCGACGCTGCGCGACTGCTCTTCCCCAACCCGCTCGAAAGTTTTTTCCTGCAGTACGCGCAGCAGCTTGCCCTGCAGCGCGATCGGAATTTCGCCGACTTCGTCCAGAAAGATCGTGCCGCCGTCGGCCAACTCGAAGCGGCCGACGCGGTCGCGATGTGCGCCGGTGAACGAGCCTTTCACGTGACCGAAGAACTCGCTTTCGAACAGCTCGGCCGGAATCGACGCACAATTTACCTTGACCAGCGCACCGTCCGCGCGACTGCTGCGCGCGTGAATCGCGTGCGCAACCAGTTCCTTGCCGGTACCGGTCTCGCCGACAATCAGCACGCTGGCCGGGGTATCCGCCACGGCCTCGATACGCGCGAGCATGGCCTGCAGCGCCGGGCTTTCTCCGACGATCTGGCCGAAGTTCATCGCCACACTGACTTCCTCTCGCAGGTAGTCGCGTTCGCGCTCGAGCTCCTCCTTGAGGTTGGCGATCTGCTCGTAAGCGCTACGCAGCTCGGCGGCGGCGCGGTTGATGTCGGTCACGTCCTTGGAAGCCACGCGCATGGTCAGGCTGCCGTCGAGCACATCGCCCTCAGCGTGCGTAGACATCAGCACGTCGAGCAGCTGGCCGGACTTCGTCACCATCTGCCGTGGCACGTTCTTCTGATCACCGGCCGCGACAACCTGCTCGATGGTCCACTGCATCGCGGAACGCCGTGATTCGTCGGTAAGGAAGTCGGTGATCTTGCGGCCGATCACCTCGTCGCGGGTGTAGCCGAGTTTCTCCAGCCAGTGATTGCTGACTGCGGTAATGCGCGCGTCCGCGTCTACGGTGTGCAGCATTGCCGGAGTCGTCTGGTAGAGGTCGCGGTACTGGCGCTCGAGTCGCGCGCGCTCGGCGACGTCGGTAAACACGGAGATCGACGTGTCGACGAGGCCCTGCTCGTCCTTGCTGGCAATGGTGTTGGCCAGCAACGAAACGCGCTGGCCGCTCTTGGCGATAAACGCGATCGGCACGTTGTACAGCCGGCCGGTGCGCCGGTAGCGCGGCATGTGCTCTTCGCGAATGCGCTCGCGGCTGGCCTCGGTTGCGAAGTCCTCAGGGATCTTGCCGAGCATCTCGTCGCGCTCGTAGCCCAGGCGTTCGAGCAGTGCATCACTGACCGCGACGATGCGGCCGTCCTGGTCCATGCGCAGCGCGAAGGTGGGCAGCTGCGAGATGAGACCTGCGTCACGTTTTTCCGTGGACATGGCATGAGTTTACACGGAAACCCGTGAATCCGCTAATCGGATATCCGTTAATCGCGGGATTCCGTGGGGGTGAAATTTTTTTAACTTGTTGAAAAATATGTATTTGATAAGTTGGCACGCTTCCTGCAATAGCTAGATCGAGCGTTAGCTCGTTTGTAGACATCACTAGGTGAGGCAGAAGCAATGAAGAACCGAAACAACGATCGCAAGCTGCGATTCGGTTTGCTGCCCACCGCATTGCTCCTGCTGGCAGGTATTGCCGGCGTCGCATCGGTTGGGCAAGCAGACGAAGTCGCGCCGCTGGAAGCAGCTACCGGTACACCGGTACAGGCCATGGATAAGGCCAAGCTCGACGCCGCCATGCAGGCGGATGCCAGGGATGCGGCCTGGCTGACGCGCATCAACGTCGCCGTGGACCTCGATGCGCGGCTTGAGGAGCAGCATCGGCCTTTCAGGCTGGCGAGCCTGAATCCTGGCCGACGGGGCTGAGCCCCGGTAATACCGGACGCGTCGCCAACCCCGAATCCTCCCCTTCGGCGGCGCGAACGGAGACTTGGCGGCACTGACCGCCATAGCAGAGCCTGTCTCCCCCCTTCAGGTTCTGTGACACCCCTCGGGGGCTGTTTCGCCCGGGTTCTTTCGGGCGGGCAGCCCCCGATTTTCTTAGTCTTGTATGTTGCCTTTGCTTCACTCAGATACGAGCGGGCGCCCCGACGCCGATAGACCCCCTTGCTCCTGAAACGTCGTGGCGGAAGTCTGTCGCCATCGCTGCGCGCGAACGTCGGGGCGCGGTTCCGATACGCTTATTCCAGATCGGAACGAACATCGAGCATCCGGGCGGAATTCGAGTGCCCGGATCTCAGCATGGGCGCGTGTCGTGGGGGCGAGGGGTTGCCGCCACGACGTTTCAGGAGCAAGGCAATCCATCGTCCGCACGACACGCAAAGTCCGGCCCGCTGCGGGCCCGCTTGATCCAGAAATCCGGCGGGCGAGTTAGAATCGCGGCAGTTTTTTCGGGGCGTGCTATGCGTCTGCTCATTGGTCTGTTTCTGACGTGTTCGTTGGTGCTGCCGCCCCTCGCGGCAGCTGATGGCGTGGAGTTGCGGGTCGAGCAGCAGTTGGGCGTGGCGGAGGACGGGACGGTGACCAGTCGTGACTCCGAGGAGGCGGTGCGCTTTCGGATGACGGTGGATTATCGGTGTCCGGGTGAGGAATCGAGTGCTTCGCTGTTTTTGTCGGTAGGCAACGAGGCGGTGGCCGCGGAGGCGGCTGAATCGCCGCAGGCGGTGATCGTGACGGTGCCGGCCGGTCAGTTGGCGGGTACCCGGGAGTCGGCGGAGTGCGCCGCGCCGGGAACGCGGGTGCTGGAAGGGCAGGCGCAGGTGTTTGCGACGCTGAGTTGTGTAACGGATGAGGAGCGGGTGAACCGAACAGTGGTGGCGCCTTTGTCGGTCTGGTTCAACTGTCCGGCAGAAGCAGCGGAATGAGCGCGGCGAGCGATGCGCCGCTGAACGGCGACCTTGGTCACCGGGTGTCAGTCGACACCGAGGCGATGGAATGGAGCCCCAGCCCGAGCGGTACGGTGTTTCGCAAGCGCATGCATCGGGTCGGGCCGGCCGAGTCGGGGCAGGTGACTTCGGTCGTTCGATACGCGCCAAACTCTTCGTTTCCCGAGCACGATCATCCGGACGGCGAGGAGATTCTGGTGCTGGACGGCGTGTTTTCCGACCAGCAGGGCGACTGGCCGGCGGGTACCTACCTGCTGAATCCCGAGGGTTTTCGGCACGCACCGTTTTCGCAGTCGGGCTGCGTCATTTTCGTGAAGCTGCGGCAGTACCCGGGACTGGACCGCGAACACCTGGCGCTGGCGACCGACACGATGGACTGGCTGCCCAGCGACCATACCGGCATCGACGTGATGCCGCTGTATGCGCAGGAGGGCTACAGCGATGAGACCTGGCTGGAGCGCTGGGCGCCCGAAAGCGAGGCCGGCGAGCACTGGTATCCCGAGGGCGCGGAGCTGTTCGTTCTCGAAGGGATGCTCGAAGACGAAGAGGGCCGCTACCTGCCGGGCCACTGGCTGCGTCTGCCCGCAGGCTATGCGCACCGGCCGCACAGCGAGCACGGCTGCCG
>CBFCXA010000253.1:0-3989 GCA_965601985.1 uncultured Chromatiales bacterium
AGGATGATGTTCTTCTGGTGCTGGTAGACGATTTCGCCCTGCGGGTCGACCAGGAACACCGTGTTGAAGAATCGGCCCGGGTAGTCGGCGTTGCGTGTCTTGAGCTGGGCCAGGATGTAGCAGCCATGCTGCCGGGCTTTCTCACCCAGCGCGTCGGTTTCCGGTCCGGGGATATCCGCGGCCATCACCTCGGTGTATTCGGCCTGCTCCATATCGATGATTTCGTCGATGAAGCCCTGGATCGCGCCTTCGCCCAGCGTAATCAGGCGCACCGGCAACTCCAGCGAGCAGATATGGATGACCAGGTCGATCATGTTGCCGACGTGCTTCAGGTTGACGTCGACCTGCTCGCGGTTCGGCACGTTATGCACGCTGGTCTGCAGCGCTACAGCGGTGTAGGGCGCGGTCATCGGACGTTACTCGATCATGCTGCCGACTTGCGGCCGGCGCGGACGTAGTCCTCGAGCCGGATTTTTTCGGCGCCAGGCGTGACCGGCCGAACCAGCTTGTCCACGTCCTCGAGATCCATGGTCGCGTCGATGCCGATGCGCACGGACTTCTGACCGGCCTTGGCCGCGCGTTCCAGCTCCCAGCTTTCGACTTCCGGGATGATCTCGAACTTCTGGTGGCTCGCGGCGCGATTCCAGATCGCCCACTGCACGTCGTCCCAGCTATGCACGTTGATGTCGTCGTCGACCACGATGATGCGCTTGGTGATTTTGCTCATCGGGAAAATGTGCCCGCCGCCGGCAAAACCCTTTTCAATGATCTCGTGGGGCTGAGCGTCAGACTCCTTGCGGATCGACACGACCACGTGCGCCAGCGTACCCAGTCCCGGCTCGAGGTAGGCGTGGACGTCGCGAATGCCCTCCGGCACCGCTTCTGTGAGCGCCGCGGCAATGCTTCGCTGTACGCCGTAGACCGCAACGTTGCCCAGCGTATTGTGCTCGGGGTTGCGCCCGGCCATGATCGTGTAGAAATACGGGTCCGGACGGTGCGTGATCGCGGTGACCTGGGTTGCCGGCGCCGTTTCCGGTCCGTACTGGCCGGCAAATTCACCCAGCAGATTCTGTACCTTCTCCGAAAAGTCCACCTCGCCCTCGATGATGAACTCGGCCTGGGCCGGGACCAGCAGGTCGTTTGTCTTGCATTGCACCAGCTCCATCGGCCGGCCCTGCAGCGCACCACCCATGTCGTATTCGGGAAAATTCGGCGGCAGTTTGCAGGCGGCGGCCGTGAGCATGGCCGGATCGACGCCGATCGCCAGTGCAATCGGCATGGTCTCCCCGGTCTTTTCCCAGGCGGCATAGTGGCGTCGCAGGTCGCTCATCGAGCTGGCGTTGATGACGCATCGATCAGGCCCGAGGATCAGGGTTCGATACACGCCTACATTCTGCACCCCGGTTTCCGGATCGCGGGTCGTGCCAATTGCGGCGGTGATGAACGGGCCGCTGTCCAGCTCGAAGAAGGTCGGCACCGGCAGGCTGTGCAGGTCGATCTCGTCGCCGGTCAGCACCACGGACTGGCTGGGCGCATCGGACACCACTTCCGGGGCCAGGGTATTTGCCTTGGCCGCTTCCAGCAGACGATCGAATTCCGCGTCGCCGAACGGCTGGTCCGATGGGTGGCCAAGGGCCAGGCCGAAGCGCTCGAGCTTGTTGAGCAGGCCGCCGGCGGCCGGGTACTTCGCGCCTTTCACGCGCTCGAAGATGAACGCCTTGCGCTGCTTTTCCAGCGCCGCCATCACGGCCGCCATTTCGTAGCGGGGCTCGACCTCACGCTCTACGCGCAGCAGCTCCCCGCTTTCTTCCAGCGCCTGGATCATAGACCTAAAGTTGTGCACGCGTTCTCCCATAGCCAATGCGCCTGCCCGACGGAGCACG
Organism: uncultured Chromatiales bacterium; assembly: GCA_965601985.1. Lineage (GTDB taxonomy): Bacteria > Pseudomonadota > Gammaproteobacteria > Steroidobacterales > J054. The sequence continues at coordinate 1,884 of CBFCXA010000253.1, forward strand.
TATTCTAAAGCCCGGTCCCGCGCGGCGAACTGTCATGCAGTGCGGCGACCACGCAAGGGCCATGGCGGGCTCGTGCGACTGCCTGTGCCGATGGGCCGATGAAACTGCTGAGCGTTTCCATAATAAACTTGAATAAAGATTCTCAAGTAATTGAATAAAAAGAAAATAGACTGGCAGTATCCTGACGGCCTGTTGAACGCGCTCACCGCGCGTTTCGATCAGCTAAGCGTACTGCGCGGTGATGAGGTCACCGAACGCAGTGCCGGCAGCTGGGGCCCGCCGCGGAAGATCGTCAGCGACCTGCTGGTGCGACCGGCCGATCCCGCCGGCGTGGCAGACGTGCTGGCAATCTGCGAGCGCTATCGCCAGCCGGTGGTCACGCACGGAGGGCTGACCGGTATCGTCGATGGTGCCTGGGCGCGTCCCGGCGACCTCGTGCTGTCGCTGGAGCGGCTGAACGTCATCGAGGACCTCGATACCGCCGGGCGCACGATGACGGTGCAGGCAGGCGTGCAGCTGCAGAAAATCCAGGAAGCTGCCGCGGCGGAGCAGCTGATGTTCCCGCTGGATCTCGGCGCGCGCGGCAGCGCGACCATCGGCGGCAATGCCGCCACCAATGCCGGCGGTAACCGCGTGATTCGCTACGGCATGGTCCGCCAGTCGATCCTGGGCCTGGAAGCGGTGCTGGCCGATGGCAGCGTGATGTCGTCACTCAACGGCATGCTCAAGAATAACGCCGGCTATGACTTGAAGCAGCTATTTATTGGCTCCGAGGGCACGCTCGGCGTAATCACGCGCCTGGTGCTGCGGCTGCTGCCGGCACCACGCAGCCAGTCGACGGCGCTGGTGAGCCTGCCGGATTTTGACGCGGTTGCCCGGTTCCTGAACTTTGCCGATGGCGCGCTCGGCGGGCAGCTCAGCGCTTTCGAGGTCATGTGGCAGGCCTACTACGATTTCATCGTCACGCGGTCGAAGGCTGCCCCGCCACTGGATGCCGGGCAGCCGTTCTACGTGCTGCTGGAAAGCCTGGGCGGCGACCCGGATGCGGATACTGAGCGACTTGAAACAGCACTCGCGTCGGCGCTGGGGCAGGGCCTGCTGCTCGACGCCGTGATTGCCAAGTCCGAACAGGAGCGCGAGTCCCTGTGGGCCATCCGCGACGACGTCGGTACCCTGATGAACGAGACACCGATGTTCATGTTCGACGTCAGCCTGCCCCTGAAGCACATGCGCGGCTACGTGCAGCAGCTCGAATCGGGCCTGCAGGCCGACTGGCAGGATGCCCGACTGTTCGTGTTCGGCCACCTCGGAGACGGCAACCTGCACGTCGCGGTGCAGGCCGGCCCGGAGGACGGTTCCGACCGGGAACGCGTCGAGGCACTGGTGTACTCACCGCTGCGCGCGTACTCGGGCTCGATCTCAGCCGAACACGGTATCGGGCTGGAGAAGAAGCCATGGCTGGACGTGAGCCGCAGCGATACGGAGATCGCCCTGATGCGCAGGCTCAAGCACAGCTTCGATCCGCATGGCATCCTCAATCCGGGCAAAATCTTCGACCCGGAACCGGGCACCGCGCCGTGAACGGCAAGTGCGCTGCCGGCAGCGGCGGTTTGGCCACAGCCGTTGAGCTCGGGCATGATCCGGCTCTCGCGGGAAACCAGGAGTAATTGCGTGAGCGAGATGGCACAAACCGGCAGCCTGCCGGCAGAGGACGTGGATCCCGGCCGGTTCTTCTGGTACGGCGTGTATGCCGTGATCATGGTCGTCTCGGCCCTGCCGATGTTCGGTCTGCGTATTCCGCAGCTGTTGACGTACCTGCCGACGCTGGTCGTGCACGAATTCGCTGCCTTCCTGTTCTTCGGCCATACCTTCTTCAGCAATATCTGGTCGATGCGGATCCGCCAGACCCAGCCGACCGAGACCGGCGTCTGGGCCCGCGCCATGCTGCGCAAGCTCGCGCTCGGCGTAACGGGGCCGACCTCCGTGATCATTCCGCTGTTCGGTCTGATGCTGGTCGAGTCCTGGGGCGGCCTGCTGCAGGCGCCGTGGGCCTGGGATGCCTATTTCGCGTTCTGGTGCATGGCAGCGGTCAGCATCGTGCCCGAC
>CBFCXA010000254.1:0-3985 GCA_965601985.1 uncultured Chromatiales bacterium
GATTGCCAGCGCCTGCTCGACGGTGACGTCGAGCGGCCAGGCCGACAGCCAGGCTGCCTGTAATCCAGGCGTCAGGCATCCGGGCCGCTCGAATCAGGGCATCGACGGGCGGCGGATCGGCTGATTGTGTTGTCGTTGTTATTCAAGTCAGCGCCGTTCCGGGACCGGACCTGCTTTCCGGCGGCAGGTGCGGAACAGTCGCGACCCGTTGCCGGCAGCGCCTTGGCACCAAAACAGTTTCGAAGCCCGGCGCGCGGTCACGAGGTGGGTAAACAAGTGCTCTGCTAGAATACTGCAGCACTTGGCGGGGTTCGCCGGCATTCACCATAATCTGCGCTTCGTCGTCCGCGCCCGCAAGGCCACGGACGACAGCGACACGGTATCGACTACGCGTACGGAAGACATGGACTACACGCCACAAAAGGCGCGCGCGAGCATGGTACGCCACCAGATACGCTGCTGGGACGTACTCGACCAGCGCGTACTTGACGTGCTCGAAAAATTGCCGAGAGATGCATTCGTCGCCGATGAATACCGGCGAGTGGCTTACGCGGACACACAGATCCCGCTCGCCCATGGCCAGGTGATGATGGCGCCGTCAGTCGAAGGCCGGATGCTTCAGGCCCTCGATATCGCCCCGGGTGACGCCGTGCTCGAGATCGGTTGCGGCAGCGGATTCGTGACCGCCTGCCTGGCCGCACTCGGTGGGCGCGTGACCAGCATAGACATTCATGAAGACCTGGTCGCGATGACCGCCCGACATCTCGCCGAGCGTGGCATCGCCGGCTGCGAACTGAAGGTTGAAGACGCGTTCTCGCGCAGCGACAGCGCGCAGTACGACGCGATTGCCGTGACCGGCTCGATACCGGACTACCGCGGCGAGTTCGACGCCTGGCTGAAGCCGGGCGGCAGGCTATTTGTCATAGAGGGGCGCGGCACACCGATGGAAGCGCTGCTGCTGCGCCAGACCAATGCCGGTGTCCAGCGGGAAAGCCTGTTCGAAACGCAACTACCGCCGCTGCTCAATGCGCCCGATCAGCTTGGTTTCAGGTTTTGAGCAGCAGCCGCGTTCGGACATGCCCCAAGTGACAGCACGTCCCTGCTCTGGTACAAGATGCCGATCCCGAATCCAGCCGCCCGCCGACTATCGGTCCAATACAAGTCAAGTAAGGTCCAAGCATCGTGAAGAAACCGGCCGTCTGCCTGCTGCTACTGTCCCTGTTACTCGCCCCGCCTGTGCCAGCCACGGACCTGGTCGAGATCTACGAGCAGGCGATGCTCAGCGATCCGCTGCTGCGCGAGGCAGAGGCCACCCGGCTGGCCACACTCGAGGCCAAACCCCAGGCAATCGCCCAGCTACTGCCGGAGATTGCAGCTAACGCCAACTGGTCCGATCAGACCAACGTGGGCGCGCGTAACACGACTTTCGGTAGCCTCAACCTCCTCACCCTGTTCGACCAGAGCCAGGACGGCTGGGCCTGGGACCTGACGGTCCGCCAGCCGGTTTTCCGATGGGACCGATGGATCACTGTCCGACAGGCCGACAAGCAGGTGGCTCAGGCGGAGATCGATTACCGCGTCGCGTTGCAGGACGTAATCGTCCGCGTTGCTACAGCCTACTTCGAAGTGCTCGCCGCGCAGGATACGCTGACATCCGAGCAGGCAGCTAAAGAGTCGATTGGCCGACAGCTGGAACAGGCACAGAAGCGCTTCGAGGTCGGACTGATCGCCATCACCGATGTCCAGGAAGCGCAGGCGGCGTACGACGAGGCGGTCGCCGCGGAAATTCTCGCCAAGCGGAGCCTGGCCAACCAGCGCGAGGTGCTGCGCGAGATCACCGGCCAGTTCACCGAGGAACTCGCATCCCCGGTCGAACAGATCCCGCTGCTCAGCCCGGATCCGAACGATGAAGCACAGTGGGTCGAAATCGCGCTGCAGCAGAATTCCGCACTGCTGTCAGCCGACCTGGCTGCCGAGATCGCGCGCGACGACGTCGACATCGCCCGCAACGGCCATCTGCCGCAGGTCGACCTGCTGGTCTCGTATGGCGAACAGGAACTTACCGGTTCCGGCCTGTTCGGCACCAACATCGAGCCCGCGGTCCGCGAGTCACCGGTGGGCACGGATGCGAGCAATGCGCAGATTCGCCTCGAATTCACGGTACCGATCTTCAACGGCGGCGCGGTGCAGTCGCGGGTCAAACAGTCGAACTTCCGACATCGCGCAGCCAAGGAGCAGTTCGAACGCGTAGCGCGCCAGACCGAAAGACAGACCCGCGATGCCTATCTCGGCGTGATCTCGGAGATCGCGCGCGTCAAGGCACTGGGCCAGGCGCTTCAGTCGGCCCAGACCGCGCTGAAAGCCACTGAGGCCGGTTTCGAAGTCGGCACGCGAACCACGGTCGACGTGCTCGATGCACGGCGCGCTCTGTTCCTGGCGGAAACGCAGTATGCGCGCAGCCGCTACGACTACCTGGTCAACGTATTACTGCTGAAGCAGGCTGCCGGTACTCTGACCGACGCAGACCTGCGAGAAATCAACCGTTGGCTGGCGGCGTCGACCGCTCCGTCGCGGTAGCCGGTTCCGGCAACAGTGGCGCCAGCAGTGACATCAGGCGCTGCAATGCACCGCGGTTTGACGCGACCGCCTGACGCCCTGCCTCACCCCGACGCGCCCGCTCCTTCGCATCGCCCAGCAGCCTGACCAGGGCGGGCGCCAGCGCATCTTCACCGCTCAGGATCTCCACCGCGCCCTGCTCCGCCAGCAGGTCCGCAATGTCGACGGCATTGAAGTTGTACGGACCGGTCAGCGCCGCGACGCCAAGACTGGCCGGTTCCAGCAGGTTGTGGCCGCCGATGGGCACCAGGCTGCCGGCGACGAACGCGGCATCCGCCGCGGCGTAGAACCTCGTCAGCTCACCCATGCTGTCGCCGAGAAATACCTGCGACTGCGGCGCACAGTTCGCTCCGCTGCTGCGGGTGACGAAAGGCATGCCGGCGCGTTCCAGCATTACAGCGACTGCGGGGAAACGTTCCGGATGCCGCGGCACCCAGAGCAGCAACGCATCCGGATGCGCATCGAGCACCGCCCGGTGCGCATCGAGCACCGCCCGCTCTTCTCCATCGTGCGTACTCGCGGCAATCCACACCGGGCGATCCGGCGCGTGCAGGCGGCGAAATTCGCGTCCTTTCTGTTCGACGTCGTCCGGCAGGCGAAAGTCGAACTTTATATTGCCGGTAACGTGCGTGCGCTCCGCGCTCGCGCCGAGTTCGCGAAACCGCGCGGCGTCGGCCTCGGTCTGTGCGGCAATGAATATGCCGTGCGACAGCGTTTCACGGAACAGGTGCAGCATGCGCCGGTAGCGCTGCACGGAGGTTGCCGACACCCGGGCGCTGGCCAGTACCAGCGGCACGGAGCGACGGCCGCATTCGTGATACAGGCTCGGCCACAGCTCGGTTTCCATGATGATGGCAATTCGCGGCCTGGCCCGGTCCAGAAAACGCCGCACCGCTGCCGGCTGATCGTACGGCAGGTAGCTGTGCACGACCGAATCGCCGAACAGCTCGCGCACCCGCGCCGAGCCCGTCGGCGTCATGCTGGTCACCACCAGCGGAACGTCAGGATGGCGTTCGAGGAGTTGCCGGATCAGCGCGGCTGCCGCCTGGACCTCACCCACCGACACCGCGTGCACCCAGATGCTGGTCTGTGCCTGCACCGGTATACCGAAACCGAAACGCTCGGCGATGCGCTGCCGGTAGCCGGGATTGGTCCGACTGCGCCACAGCAGATGCGCCAGCAACAGCGGCGTCAGCAGATAAGTCAGCAGCCCGTAGAGCCAGCGCACGGCAGGGTGGTCAGGACAGCTTGCGCAGCGCTTCGATCAGGGCCGTGGTCGAGCGGCCTTCGTGGAAACTCAGCACTTCCACACTGCCGCCGTTAGCGAGTACCGCCGGACCGCCGGCGATTTCCTCGGGAAATTTGCTTC
>CBFCXA010000255.1:0-3983 GCA_965601985.1 uncultured Chromatiales bacterium
GGCACCGCGGCTTCGACCGCTGCAGTGAAACGTTGCTCGCCCGCGTCCTTCGAATCGGGCCATGTGACCTTCGAAACTCTGACATCGCGGACAAGGGCGACGTCGCTGTCGTTGTCGGTATCGATTCGCGCCGTAAACCACATGGCGCCGAAAATCGGGTCCGCGCCAGCCGGCTCTACAGATATTGCTGCCCGTCCGCTAAGTACATTGCCACGGAGATTCTCCGGCTGCGGCTGGTAGACCACGATCTTGCCTTCAGCGCCGCTGATTTCCTGCGGCCATCCGATGGCGCTGGCAGAAGCCGGAGCCAGAAATACTGCTGCGGCGCCGACAAAAGTAACGACGATCCGGACAAGCTGCTCTCTCATCAGATTTTTCCCTGGTATTGCCTTAACGAGCCGCTCGGGGAACACGACGCTTACGCGACTCGCGCCTGCATTCGAAATCAACTAGTCGCCGATACGGTAGTTGGCCAGCAAGCTGTTGTAGCTTCCGTCGTCACGCATCGCACGGATAGCGGCATCGAAGGCCACCACGATTTTCGCGTGATCTGGTCGCGCCCGCGATACAGCAATCCGCAGGCCACGTGTTTCCAGCGGCTCCGGCACGAATGACACGAATTTCGCTCCGCTCACCAAGTCTACTTCATGGCGCAGGATACGCTCGTCACCCAGCACCAGGTCGAGTTCCCGCGCGAACAGCGCGCGTACATTATCGCGTACGGTCGACCCGATCACGATTTCCAGTCCGGTGGTGTCGTACGGCTTCTGGCCGTAGGCGAAGTCCTCGACAACGCCGATGCGATAGCCGGTTAGGGCCTCGCGCGAGAGCTCGGAAATCTCGACATCGGGCCGCGTCAGGAACTTGAGTTCGTTGGTCAGGTAAGGCTCGCTGAAGGCGAGTTCGGCATTGCGCTCTTCGCGGTACCAGGCCGCGATGATCACGTCGTTGTCACCCCGGCGCGTGGTATCCAGCACCTTTGGCCAGGCCATGATGGTAACCCTGCTCTGGTAGCCGGCGCGTTCCAGTCCTGCGACAACCAGCGCGGTCGCCACGCCCTGACGGTACACGTCGGCGAAGGTGTACGGCGGCCATTCGTTGGCGGCAAGGCGCAGTTCCTCGGCGACCAGCGGTCTCAGCAGCAGCACCAGCAGCGCAGCGGCCGCAAATCGAATCGCAATCTGGCTCACAGGGCGTAGCTCCGGACAGGTGAATCGGCAGTTTAGTGCGTCGGGCTGGCGGCAGGTCAAGCGGCGGGCAGCCGCAGGTGCAGAATCGCCAACACGCCACTTGAATACTGATAATGACGGCGCCGACAATGCGCGTATGAATCGCCACGCCCTGACTTGCTGCTGCATTGCACTATGCCTGGTGCTGGCCGGCCTGCCGGCCACCGCATCCCTGCCCGTCGCTGCCGATGCGATGCAGCCGATGCCCTGCGACGGTCAGGAGCACCGGCAGGCGCATGATCATGAATGCGGGCGTGGCTGCCAGTCGGCGCCTGAGCTGCCGGGCGCCGAGCCTGACTGGGGCCCGGCATGCAGCCGCGCCACTGGCCCGGAACTGCCTGATTTCATCACTCTGCCGCCGGCCTGGCGCGACGCCGAGCCGCCGCGCGTCACCGCGGGCAGCCCGGTGGCACCACGCGGCCCGCCATTAATAAAGCGCGACTCTCCCGTCACGCGCTCCGACCGACTCCTGGATTAACTCCGTCCCCGAGCTTTCTCTGCCTGCGCGGGCGCACAACGCAGCCGCGCCACCTAAGTTCCCGTGGGACGGAAACATGTATTCGAGACGAAGATTCCTGGCCGACAGTTGCGCGGCCACCAGCCTGCTGGGCGTATCGCTGCCCGCTTGGGCACGCACCGGCGAACCCGGCGCGGCCCGCAATGAATTCGACCTGACGATAGGCGAGCAGCGGTTGCGGATCGGCGGCCGCGACGCGCGCGCGACGACCATCGACGGCAGTCTGCCCGGCACACTCTTACGCATGCGCGAGGGCGAGACGGTCACACTGCGGGTCCGCAACCAACTCGACACCGACAGCTCGCTGCACTGGCACGGCATCCTGCTGCCGCCGGACATGGACGGCGTGCCAGGCATCAGTTTCGCCGGCATTCCGCCCGGCGAAACATTCACCTATCGCTACCGGCTGCAGCAGTCCGGCACCTACTGGTATCACAGCCACTCCGGCCTGCAGGAGCAGTCCGGCGTGTATGCGCCGCTGATCGTCGACCCGGCCGGCCCGGAGCCGGCGGAATACGACCGCGAGCTGGTGCTCGTGCTGTCCGACTGGACCTTCGAAGACCCGTCCCGCGTGTTCGCCCGGCTGAAAAAAAGCGGCGACTACTACAATCGCAACCTGCCGTCACTGATGGACATCCTCCGCGCGAAGGATTCCGGCGCGGCGTTGGAAGAACGCCTGGCCTGGGATCGCATGCGCATGATCCAGACCGATATTGCCGACGTCACCGGCTATACCTACAGCCACCTGCTCAACGGCCACGCGGCCGGGGACGGCTGGCACGCGCTGTATGCGCCCGGCGAGCGCTTGCGCCTGCGCATTATCAATGCCTCGGCGATGACCTACTTCAACCTGCGCCTGCCCGGGCTGCCGATGACGGTGATCCAGGCGGACGGGCAGAACGTTAAACCCGTTGAGGTCGACGAGCTGCAGATCGCGGTGGCCGAGACGGTCGACGTGATCGTCGAGCCCGGCGACGGCGCCTGGCCGGTCATGGCCGAGGCGATGGATCGTTCGGGCTATGCCTTCGGTTCGCTGACCACCGACGCCAGCCTGATGGCAGACGCGCCGCCGTTGAGACCGCGGCCGCGGCGGAGCATGGCCGACATGGGTCACGGCTCCCATGCAGGCATGAACCACGGCGCGATGAAGCATGAAGCTGCGGACGATTCCGCGATGGATCATTCGGCCATGGACCATTCGGCGATGGATCACGCCGCCATGCGTCACGGCGACGAGGCCGCTCCGATCCGGCGCGAGCCGGCCTGGCAGCCACGGCGCGGCCCCGGCGTGATGAACATCGTCGATGATCCGCAGAGCCGGCTCGCCGAGCCCGGCACCGGGCTGACCGACGTACCGCACCGGGCACTGAACTACGCACAGCTCAGTGCGACAGAACCGTTTTACGACCAGCGGCCGCCGACGCGCGAGATCACACTGAACCTGACCGGCAACATGGAACGCTACATGTGGTCGTTCGACGGCACGCGCTTCCAGGACGCGCGAGAGCCGATCGAAATGGCCGAGGGCGAGCGGCTGCGCCTGGTGTTCATCAACCACACCATGATGGAACACCCGATCCACCTGCACGGCATGTGGATGGAACTCGAGAACGGCCAGTCACCGATGCCGCGCAAACACACCATCAGCGTGAAGCCGGCCGAGAAGCTGTCCGTGCTGGTAACCGCGGATGCGGTCGGCGACTGGGCCTTTCACTGCCACCTGATGATGCACATGAAAGCCGGGATGATGCGCGTGGTGCGTGTGCGGCCGGCGCGCGAGGAGCGCCGCGATGCCTAGGTTGGCGATCGGCTTCCTGCTGCTGGCATCAATGCCCGCGTTCGCCGACGACATGCCGGGCGGCATGGGCAGGCAGCCGATGCAGCTGTTCATCGGTGGCGACCGGCTGGAATACCAGCTGCGCGACGGTGACGATATCGCGCTGTGGGACCTGCAGGGCTGGTGGGGCGGCGATCTCAACAAGGCCTGGCTGAAGACCGAGGGCGAATGGACCGAGACCGACGGCCTGGAAAGTACCGAACTGCAGCTGCTCTACAGTCGGGCGGTCGCCGCGTTCTGGGACCTGCAGATCGGCGCGCGCTACGACTTGCGGCCCGAGCCGGAAACCGCGTATCTCGCCTTCGGTATCCAGGGCCTGGCGCCCTACTGGTTCGAAGTCGATCTCGCGGGTTTCGTCAGTGAAGACGGCGACCTTTCCGCACGCGCGGAGTTCGAATAC
>CBFCXA010000256.1:0-3928 GCA_965601985.1 uncultured Chromatiales bacterium
CGGCGATATCCACCGGCACGGTGACACCGCGACGGGCCGCCGGCCGGTCCGCGACCACTTTCAGGTTCGGCAGCCGCTTCTGCAGGTAGCGGATGCGACGGTCGAGACCGGCCAGTTCTTTCTTGCGGTAGATGTACTCGGCATTCTCCGAGCGGTCGCCCTCGGCTGCGGCCGCAGACAGCGCCTTTACGACGTCGTCCCGCCGCGGCCAGAGCCCCTTGAGCTCCGCCTGCAGCGCGGCAAATCCCGCCGGCGTGATATACGGCGAAGACTTCGGCGGCGGTGGTCTCCAGCGGCCCATGCGCTAATAATAGGGTGAAACAACAAGGAGAACCGGCATGCGCCTGTACACCTTCACCATCACGCCGAACAACCGCAAGGTCGAGGCCTTCGTCAAACACTTCGACCTGCCGGTGGACATTCACCACGTGAGCTTCAAGGATCGCGAAACGCAGAGTGAGGAGTACCTGGCGATCAACCCGATGGGCAAGGTGCCGGCACTGGTCGACGACGACCTGAAGCTGTGGGAATCGAACGCGATCCTGACTTACCTCGCGACGCAGTTTCCCGAGACCGACTGCCTGCCGAACGACCCGAAAGGGCGAGCCGACGTCGACCGCTGGCTGCACTGGCAGAGCTGTCACCTGATGCCGGCCATGGGCGCGCTGAAAGTCGCGGACGAGAAAGACACGGATGCGGTCACGCCGTTGCTGAAGATTCTCGAACAGCAGCTGGCCGGCAGGGACTTCCTGCTCGGCGAACTCAGTGTTGTGGATTTCGCGGTCTCCGCGTACCTGATGACCAAGATGGGCCGCAAGCTCGACTACAGCGAGTGCCCGCAGGTCGCCGCCTGGGTCGAGCGCATGTCGCAGCAGAAAGGCTTCGTCGAGACCCAGGTCAAGATCCCGAAGGCGTCCTGATGGCGGAGGAAAATCGCGCCTGGCATCGAGTCGCCGCGACAGAAGAACTGCCGGAGGGTCGGGTCAAGACAGTCACCGCCGGCACTGTGAGCCTGGCGCTCACGCATGTCGATGGCGGTTACTACGCGATGGACAACCGCTGCCCGCACCAGGGCGGGCCGCTGGGCGAAGGCTCGATCGAACGCGGCAAGGACGGGCAGTGCTGGCTGCGCTGCCCCTGGCACGGCTGGGATTTCGATCCGAAGACCGGCAGGCCGCCGGGCGGCCACGAGGACAGCGGGCAGGACCGCTACCCGGTCGAGGAGCGCGACGACGGCATTTACGTCGGCCTGCCCGCCGAGCCGCCGCATACGCGCACGGTCACCGACGTGATGGCCGAGACCATGACCAACTGGGGAGTTAAGTCGGTGTTCGGCATGGTCGGACATTCCAATCTCGGCCTGGCCGACGCGCTGCGCCGCCAGGCCGGCGACGGGCGGCTGCGTTACTACGGCATCCGGCACGAAGGCGCGGCCGCATTCGCCTGCTCGGGCTACGGCAAGCTGACCGGCCAGCCCGCGGCCTGCCTGACCATCGCCGGCCCCGGCGCGACCAACCTGATGACCGGGTTGTGGGATGCGAAAGTAGACCGCGCACCGGTGCTGGCGCTGACCGGGCAGGTGGATATCCAGGTGCTGGGGCCGGGCGCGTTCCAGGAGATTGACCTGGCCGCGGCGTTTGCGCCGGTCGCAAGTTTCAGCCAGACGGTGCTCGATTCCTCGCGCCACGCCGAATTGATGAACCTGGCCTGCAAGCACGCGCTCATCGAGCGCGACGTGTCGCACCTGATTTTCCCGGACGACGTGCAGACACAGCCGGCCGCCGATGGCGCCGCGGCGGGCAAACCCGATGGTCGCCTGTCGCAGATCGGCATCGCGCCGGACGACGAGTCAATCAGTGCGGCGCTGGATGCGATCAGCCAGGCTCGCCGGCCGATCATCATCGTCGGCTACGGCGCGCGCCACTCGATGCCCGAAGTAGTGCGTCTGGCCGAACGTCTGCACGCGCCGGTGCTGACGACTTTCAAGGCCAAGGGCCAGCTGCCCGACACGCATCCGCTGGCCGCCGGCGTGCTCGGCCGCTCCGGCACGCCGGTCGCGAGCTGGTTCATGAACGAGTGCGATCTGATCCTGGCCTTCGGCTCGTCCTTCTCCAACCACACCGGCATCACGCCCAAGCGCCCGATCGTGCAGGTCGATTTCGATCGCATGACGCTGGGCAAGTTCCACCCGGTGCAGGTACCGGTCTGGGGCGAGATCGGCGTGACCGCCGGCCTGTTCTGCGACCGGTTGCCGGTCGATCATCAAAGCGAGGACCAGCGCGGCGAGCTCGCCGAGCGCTGGCAGATCTGGCGCGAGGAAAAACAGCGTCGGCTCGCCGATGACCGCGGCAAGGGTATCAATGCGGCCAGCGTGTTTGCCGCGCTAACCGAGACTGCGCCGGCGGACGCCATCATCGCGGTCGACGTGGGCAACAACACCTATTCCTTCGGTCGCTATTTCGAATGCCGTGAGCAACGCGTGCTGATGTCGGGTTATCTCGGCTCGATCGGCTTCAGCCTGCCGGCCGCGATGGGCGCCTGGGCGGCCACCCGGGACTTCGACGAGTACCGAGGCCGCAAGGTGATCTCGATCAGCGGCGACGGCGGCTTTGGCCAGTACATGGGTGACTTCAATACCGCGGTGAAGTACGGCATGGACATCACGCATGTGCTGCTCAACAACAGCGAGCTGGGCAAGATTTCCAAGGAACAGCTGGCCGGGCAGTGGCCGGTCTGGGAAACGGGGCTGAGCAACCCGTCGTTTTCGGCCTACGCGCGGCTCTGCCAGGGCAAGGGTGAGCGGGTGACCGATGCGGCGAAACTCACCGATACACTGCGCGAGGCGATCGCACACGACGGACCGGCACTGGTGGAAATCATCACCGACGTCGAACTGATCTAGCCCGCTACGAGGTTTCGATGGCGACACTGGAGAAATTGCAGGAACGCAAACGCGAGCTGGAAGAAAAGCTCAACGCCGGGGACCTGTCGGTAGAAGCGGCGCTGGAACGTGTCGACCGGGCCATTGCTGCGCGCACCCTGAAAGTCCAGCACAGCCGCAAGCGTCTCGACGCCGTGAAGCAGGCCGTTGCGGCCGGTATGGACCCGGACGAAGCCCGGCGCCGGAACAGCAAGGCGGTCGCGGCGAAACTGGCCGAGGCGCGCAAGAAGCGGCCCTTGAACCGGTTCTGATGGGCCCCGACCGGCCTGGTCCGCTGCGCGCCGGAGCCATGTGGTGACGCCCCCGGGCGAGACGCTGCCCTCGCGAATTCACCTGCCCGAGTCTGAATGGGCGACCGCGTTGCGCGATGCTGCGCTGGTCGAGACTGAGCCGGTCGACCGCAGCGAGTTGCTGGGCATTTATCGAGATCATTCAGCCTTTTACCGTCAGCGCCTCGACGGTATCGCCGCCTGGTCGGACATTCCACTGCTCGAGAAAGATGACGTGGCAAAAGTACCGGTCTTTGATGACGGTACGATCAAGGAAGCCCGGACTTCCGGCACCACGGGCCAGCAGGTTTCGATCTGGAATACCTCGCGGGAACGCGAGTTCAGGCGCGCCCTGCTGTATCGCCCGCAGCTCTTTTATCCGCTGCCGGAGCAGGTTCGCCAGCTGGTATTTGTCGACGGTGACTGGTGCATGGCCGCCGGCGACCAGCCGAAGCGCTTCACTTACGGCGGCATCGAGTATCGAACCTGGTTTGCCGGCGCGGCCGGCGCGATCGAGCAGATTCACGCGCTGCTGGTCGAGCTCGTTAGACATGATCGCGCTCCTTGTGCTTCAGAAGAGGACAGTCCGAAGAGTATTGCGATCCGCTGGTCGGGTCGCCGGCGACCGACAGGCAAGCCAGCCTCGCCGCCACCGAACTGACTGGCGAGCCTGCATCTGTCATTATGACGTACCTGGGCGTGAAAAGCACTAACACTT
>CBFCXA010000257.1:0-3901 GCA_965601985.1 uncultured Chromatiales bacterium
TGTTCGGCGCCTATGGTGGCGACGGTGCGGCCGGCGACTCCGCTACCGCCGGTATGGACGGCGACGGCATCGAGGCCGGCAGCGAGTTTGGTGCGGAGGCGGACGACGGTACGGTCGGCGGTCCGGGCGGCGACCTCGAGAACCGGGTGATCTATTTCGAGTTTGATCGCAGCGACGTACCGGGTGACTACGTCGGGCTATTGCAGGCCCATGGCGAGTACCTTGCCGCCAATCCGGGCAGCCGCGTACGGCTCGAAGGGCATGCTGACGAGCGCGGCAGCCGCGAGTACAACATCGGCCTTGGCGAGCGGCGTGCCCAGGCGGTGCGCCAGGTGCTGCTGCTGCAGGGGGCTGCTGCCGACCAGCTGAGCACGGTCAGCTACGGTGAGGAACGGCCGGCCGTGCTGGGCAGTGACGATGAGGCATGGGCGCTTAACCGACGCGTCGAACTGGTCTACGGACGTTGATCGCGGAGTCGCAGACATGAACGCTAGAACAAGCTTGCTGGTTGCGCCGCTGCTGGCCCTGCTGGTCGGCGGCTGCGAGATGATGACTTCCCCGGAAGAGGACCCGGTCTATATCCGCATGACGGAGATGGACAATCGTTTGAACCGGGTCGAGCGTGCAGTCGACAGCGAGGGCCTGGTGACACTGCTGTCGCGCATTGAAACCCTGCAGCTCGATCTGCAGTCGCTGCGCAGCGATCTAGAGGAACTGCAGTACCAGGTGCAACAGTCCGGCGAGCGGCAGCGTGAGCTGTACCTGGACATCGACCAGCGCCTGCAGGGCATCGAGCAGTCGGCGCTGCGTGCGACCGAGGCGAGCGTACTCGAAGGTGGCACGCTTACGCCGGGTGAGTTGCCGGTTCCCGGCGGCACCGACCGGGCTAATTATCAGGCTGCCTTCGAGCTGCTCAAGCAGGGCCGCTATGACCAGGCTGGCCTGGCGCTGCAGCAGTTCATGGTTGCGTTTCCGCAGAGCGAATATTCGGACAACGCGCAGTACTGGCTGGCCGAGACGCACTACGTGTCGCAAGAATATGCCGAGGCGCTCAAGGCCTTCCAGATCGTGCTTGACCGGTACCCGGAATCGCGCAAGTTGCCCGATGCGCTGCTGAAGATCGGGTTCTGCAACTACGAGCTGCAGCGCTGGGATGGCGCGCGCGCCGCGTTGAGCACCGTCGCCGAGCAGTACCCCGAAACCACGGCCGCGCGACTGGCCAACCAGCGCCTCGAGCGGATGGCTGGCGAGGGGCGTTAGGCGCGGCGCCGGCAATGGTTCAGCCTGAGCCGACAGACCGGTCGAGGGCTGCGCGGCTTCGCGTCAGCGAAATCTTCGTGTCGCTGCAGGGCGAGTCACGCCCGGTCGGCCTGCCAACTGTGTTCGTGCGGCTGACCGGATGCCCGTTGCGCTGCCGCTGGTGCGATACCGAGTACGCCTTTCATGGCGGTGAGTCGCTGGCCATGGACACGCTGCTGGAACGCGTCGCCGGTCACGCGCTGAAGCGCGTCTGCGTAACCGGCGGCGAACCCCTGGCACAGCGCGGCTGCCTGGATTTGCTGCAACGTCTTTGTGACGACGGCTACGAGGTATCGCTGGAGACCAGTGGCGCACTCGATATCGCTCCAGTCGACCCGCGAGTGACAGTGGTCATGGACCTGAAGCCCCCGGGCTCCGGCGAGAGCGCACGCAATCGTTGGCAGAACCTCGAGCATCTCAAGGCCAGCGATCAGCTCAAGATCGTAATCGCCGATACGCAGGACTATGCCTGGGCAGTCGAGCAACTGCGCGAGCGGCAACTCGACACGCGATTTTCCGTACTGTTCTCGCCAGCCTGGAACGAGCAGGATCCGCGGGAGCTTGCCGAATGGATCCTGCGTGATGGTCTCGAGGTGCGCTTCCAGCTGCAGCTGCACAAGCTGCTCTGGGGCGAGGAGCCCGGGCATTGAGCGAAGCGCGTGCGGTGGTGCTGCTCTCGGGTGGCATGGATTCGGCGACCTGCCTGGCCATTGCGCGCGCTGAAGGTCTCGACTGTCATACGCTGAGTTTTAACTATGGCCAGCGGCACGCCGCCGAACTCGAGGCTGCGGCGCAGTTGTCCGCGGGTCTCGGAGCAAGCGGCCACCGGGTCCTGCGCATTGACCTCGGCGCGCTGGGCGGATCGGCACTGACCGACGACCAGATCGCCGTGCCGGAGGGCCCGGCCGAGGGCATACCAGTCACTTATGTGCCGGCGAGAAACACCGTGTTCCTGGCCTACGGGCTGGCGCTGGCGGAAGTGCTTGCAGCGGATTTCATCTACGTGGGCGTCAACGCTGTCGACTACTCGGGCTATCCGGACTGCCGGCCTGAGTTTGTTGCCGCATTCCAGGCGCTGGCAGGGCTCGCGACCCGGCGGGCGGTAGAAGGCGAGGCGCTGACCATCCGCGCGCCGCTGATTGAGATGAGCAAGGCTGCAATCATCCGGCGTGGTCTCGAGCTGGGTGTCGATTTTGCAGCCACCGTGTCCTGTTACCAGGCGGATGAACAGGGTCGCGCCTGTGGCCTCTGCGACGCCTGCCGGCTGCGCTGTGAGGGATTTGCAGCGGCGGGCGTGGCAGATCCGACTCGCTACTATCGTGACTGATTGGTGCGCCAGGGCGGATCGGGTATCATCGCGCCGCCGACGGAATAGGCTTCCGCCGATTCCTCGCCACCCGATTCAAAATCGCGGGCCGTTAGCTCAGTTGGTAGAGCAGTTGGCTTTTAACCAATTGGTCGTAGGTTCGAATCCTACACGGCCCACCATCTCTTCAGGTTCAGAACCGATAGTAGCCCGACATCGTGGCCGTCCAGACCGTGTCGGCGTAGGGAATATCGAACCACTGGAACTCGGCGCGAATCGAGATGTGGTCGGTCGCGTCGAAATTACCGCCGACGCCGAAGGTCAGCTCATCGCCGCTGGTTTTCTGAACGATCGGCGTCTGGTTCGGTTGCTCGATCCCGAACACCGGCGGCAATGGGCTCGGTCGTTCCGGTGACTGCACGACTTCGTCCAGCGCCGTCACTGTGCTATCCCAAGAAAATACACCAAGTTTGGCAAACAGGTCCCAGCGTTCCGCAATCGGCAGAATGCCAACCGCTTCGATGGTCCATCCCTGGATCTCCGCGGTTACGGCCCAGGGGTTCGAGGGGTTCAGCACGGTCTGCGGGAGGAAACCATCCTCCGGCGCACACTCTCCATCTGAATTCAGGAAACAGAAGGTGTCTTTGGCCTCTCCTAAGTCAACGTAACCGACTTCGAGCGCAAAGTAGTCGAAAAACTTGTAGCCGGCGAAGCCTTTGAACGTGAAGCTGCTGGCACCGAAATTGCTGCCATCAATGGTATCGGAGAGCGGGGGGAAAGTTTCCTCGGGCATCAGCCCATTCTCGATCATGTCCAGTTCGACCCTGGCGCCGCCAAAGCCCGCGCCGAGGTAAAAACCGCTGTCCGCCATAACGGGCGAGGCCAGCAGCATCGCCAGCAGCAGGCTAGTAGAAAATTTCATCGATTTGATTCCCCCTGTCTTCCGCAATTCGGCGGAAGGTGTCTCTTTTTGCAAACGAGTGAACGCTTGCCTGCCGGTGCCATACCGACCGGCGCCCCAAGGTTATCCCGCCGCGACTATATCTGAATACGCAGACTTTACGCCACAGGTCGGAGTCACCAAGGTGCGGTCAAACAAACCTTTCCCGTCCCCGGTATTTACGCTATGGTCGCCAGCGTCAGCAGGGGGAGGAGCGCAGCTATCATGGCCGCGTTTGACGTTTTCCCGTGGCAAGAAATTGGGATCAGCTTCACTGGTGACTGTTGCTGTCGCGCGACAGTCAGGCGGCGGCAGGCGATGGCCAGTACACGATAGCCCAGCTCGCTCAGGCGCTC
>CBFCXA010000258.1:0-3890 GCA_965601985.1 uncultured Chromatiales bacterium
GCTGTTTTTCTCGGCAAAGCCGGGCAGGCACTCGATCAGCTTGTTGGCCGCGACGTCCCGCGTTGGCGCGCCGTCGGTCAGCAGCACGACGTAGTTCTTCTGGCACTGGAACTGCAGCGGCGTCTGATAGGTAGTCGAGCTCAGCGTGCCGCCGACGCGCGACGCGGCTACGCTCACCGGCGCGCCTTCGTCGCCGAAGACTACGTTGCCGCCGGCGTAGTACTGGCGGGCCTCGAACAGGGTTTCCGCCAGTGGCGTCCAGCCGCTGGCGGGCAGCGCATTGATCGTATCGATCATCTCTTGCCGAATGGCGCCGACCGACTGCAGTTCCTGGATAACCGGCCCGCCGTCATCCGTGCTATCGGCATTGCGGCTGAAACGCATCAGGCCGACGTTTACGCCATCGATGTCGGCGATCAGGTTCGTGGCCACGTCCTTGACCACGTCGATGCGCGTGGTCTCGACCGTACCTTCGCTCTCGAACCAGTTCAGCCAGTTGCCGTCCCAGATCGCGTAGTCCTGGTTCCAGGATGGCGGCGCGACATTATTCGTGTTCCAGGGGCCATTGCCGGCGTCGGCGGGATAGGTGTTTGTCGTGCCTTCGCCATGAATGCCGACGTCGGCCTGGCACTCGATTGCGCGCGCCAGGTTATCCGCATCGATCGGTACCCAGCGGTCGCGCCGCGTACCCCGGCGGTTGTACCAGGCCAGGAAATTATCGTCGTAGCGGCCGAAGCTGGCCAGCGGGTGAGTCATAGCGGCGCAGCGGTTGTAAGTCTTGAGTACGTAGTTGTCGCTGCCGCAGCTCGGTTGTGTGCCGGTCGTTGAGAAATACAGCGCGTCGGAGCGGAAGCAGCCCGAGAACGTCGTATTCGGGTCCCAGTCAACCTGGGTCAGCACCTTCGAGGTCATACTGCCCGAGGTATCCATGATGAACAGGATATTTGGCTGCGCGCCGGTGACCTGCGGGTCGGCATTCGCGATAAACAGTTCCGTGTCGTCGGCAAACGCCATGGGCGCGGAGCCCAGCGACATCACGACACCGGCGGCGAAAGAGCAAATCCATTTGCTTCGGTTCTTAATCGTGGTGCCTCCGGCAGGCTCAGCCTGCGACGCCGAGAACGATGCGCGTAACCACCCCGGTCTCGGGCGCGTAGAAAACGTAGACGCCGACACTCTGCTTCTTGCGCAGGCTGTCGGCGACATCCTGCAGTTCGCGCAGCGTTACGCGGCGCTGGGGTTCGAGGTAATAGCTGGTGCTGCTGCTGACCGGCATCAGCTTCGGTGAGCAGGCGGCGCATTCGCGGATGACGACCTGGCCCGCGGAGTGCGCGGGCAGTGTCACCTGGTCGAGACCCAGCTCGTAGCTTTCCTCCAGAGGTACCAGTGCTGCGTGGCTCGCGCCCAGCGTGCCGACGGAGACGATGATTAGACGAAGCAGATTCTGTCTGATCATTGTGTGATCCTCTCTAAGGTGCGTCGGGGCCCAGCACGAACAGGCCCTGGTGGTGCCAGGAGCTGGCACCACCCTGGGCGATGCCCTGGGCCTCGGTTTCGAAGTGATACTGGCGGATCTTCCCGATGCTGGAACTGCCCGAGAAATCCGCAACGTCGCCGCTGAAGCAGATGCGCGTGGCGACCATGCCGCCCATGGCCGGCACTGCGGCCGGCGCATTGAACGTCGGGCAGACACCCGGGGCGAGCGGCGGTGGCACGCCAACGCCGGCGTTGACGTTGGCGATAGTTACGTCGATGCCGGTCTCGGCCAGCTGGAAGGCGTTTTCCGAGAACTGGTCGTTACCGGCCATGTTCAGCTCGAGGCTCGCCGTGCTCATGGTCGAGATGCCCAGGACCGTCAGCACCAGCAGCAGGACAAGGCCGACCACCAGGATCGCGCCGGACTGTTTTTTCACATTGATGTTGGGCTGTTTCACGTTTCTAGTTCCGGTTGTTCCGAAGGTTGATGGTCTTGGTAATCTGCTGGCGACGAACGTTGACCGGGTAGTTGGCGCCGCCGGGCACGATCGGCAGAAGGTCGCCATCCAGCGGCGTGTAAATCGCCTGGTCTACCCAGCCCGCCTCGATCTGCTCGACGAGCATCAGCAGCCACAGCCGAACCGCAAGGATTTCCGTCAAGGGCGTGATGGCCGGGTTGTCGCTATCGAGATAGCGGGTAATGGAACCGTTGCCGGCCTCATCGATGCCGAATTGCATCTGCATGTTCTCGACCCCGGCGATCAGCTCCTCGTCGACCAGCGCACCGGCCGGGTTCAAGGTCCAGCGACGTAGCGAAGGCAGATTGGGATCCAGGTTCGAGCCACTGTCGACGTAGTAAATATTCACGACCAGATCGTGCGTCTGAGCCAGTGGTCCATAGCCACCGGGATTCGCGCCGCCCTGGAAC
This sequence comes from uncultured Chromatiales bacterium, assembly GCA_965601985.1. GTDB lineage: Bacteria > Pseudomonadota > Gammaproteobacteria > Steroidobacterales > J054. The sequence continues at coordinate 2,405 of CBFCXA010000258.1, forward strand.
AGCTCACTGATGCCGAGGTCGGAACGAATCTGCAGCGTGCCGGCGGCGGGCGCAGTTTGCTGGGGGGTGACATGGCGCACGACCAATACGTCCGAATCCGCGCGCGCGACGGTGTTGGCCGGGCAGGGGATGGCCGCCGCGTAGCCGATCGACTCGTCGATGCCGGTTACGGCTTGTGCAAAGTTCGTCGCTACCAGCGTTGCATCCGCGCCGCCGCAAGGCACGCCAAGTCCGACCGGTACGGTTACCAGCGCCGGCTCGCTGTGACGGCCCCAGAACTCCGATAGACGGATATCCGGTTCCAGCGTGTCCATGGCGAAACGCAGGTTTTCCTGCAGCCGCGACTGGCCGTCGGACAGGCGGTAACTCGTAAGGCTCTGCACATAGACCGTGATCGATCCCAGGATCAGGAACAGGCCGATCAGCATCGCGACCATCAATTCCACCAGGGTCAGGCCTGTCTGGCGGCACCAGGAATTGTTTCCGGTCGAACGCATGCCCGCCTCCTAGAATGCAAAGCGCATGCTGTAGTTGGCTGGAACTACCTGCCCGGGCTCGGGCCAGGTCAGCACGATGTCGTACTGCGTGGCAGGCGCGACCGCGACGGGGTCCTCGGCGACTGCCGCGGTAACGCCGGCGGGCAGTCGGTTCTGTACGTCCTGGAACCACCAGAACCAGTCGTCCTGAGCTAGCTGGTCCGGCAGGCAGGCGCCCGGCCCGTTCACGCAGTTGTTATTGGCGCCCGGCCCGACGCCCGCATAGGCACCTGCCGTTGCGTTCGGATTGGCGCGGATCCTGTCGGCCATGTCAGCGGCCAGGTTGACGGCCACGGTGCGTGACACGGAGGCCTGGCTGGAACGCAGGCCCTCGATGTACAGCGCTGCGATTCCGAGCATGCCGACGGCCAGCACCACCATCGAGACCAGCGTTTCGATCAGGGTGAAGCCGCGCTGGCCGCGCATCGCGCTTTGTATTCTGCCAACTGAATAAAGCCTCATCGTCATACCTCAGCAGCCCCCCAAAGGGTTCTGGACGTTCTGGACAAAGGCCCGTTCGCGATAGATCTGCGGGCGGCCGGTGGGCGAGACCTGGACCCAGCGCCCCGCGGCGATGCCGCCGCCGGTATCGTGGTCACCGCGATCGTCACAGAACTGGAAATTGAAAATGCCGGCGCCGCCGCCCGCGGCATTCCGCGGGAAGCCGTTCGGTCCGAAACTGACGAACTCGATACCCGGGGCGTCATTGGCGAACAGCGCCGCGATCTGCGCGGGCATCGGCCCGTGGCCTTGCAGTACGAGGTCGAAGGCATCCACCTGGATATTGGGTACGCCGCAGGGCGCCGCGGCGCTGCAGTCGACGAAAACAATCCAGCCGTCGGCCAGCTGCCCGCCCGGGTTGCAGCTCGGCACGCCGAAGCTGTCCCAGTCCGTGCTGGGGCACAGGGTCACGTTGGCGCGTCGTTTTACCGCCTCACCGCGGGCCAGGT
>CBFCXA010000259.1:0-3885 GCA_965601985.1 uncultured Chromatiales bacterium
CCGCGGCGGCGGGGCCGAGCAACTCGCCGACTGGCAGCGCGAGCTGGAGGCAATCATGGCCGAGACCTATGCTGCGGCCGAGCGGGCGCTGGACGGGTGAGCGACGATTCCGGCCCGTCCACGGCACCCCGACCGACACTGCTGCAGCGACTGGCGCGCAAGCTGGTGCGCTGGCACCTGCTGGACTCCAAGTTTCGGCATAACAAGGCGCGCTACGTTGCGCAGGCCACGGTCGCGGCGCTCTGCATCCTGGTAGTCCTGCTGGTACTGGACTCGGTTCGCCAGACCGTTCTGATCGCGTCGCTGGGCGCCAGTTCGTTCATCGCCTTCGCGGTTCCGCGCAGCTACGCGTCACGGCCGCGGGCGTTGCTGGGCGGCTATTTCGTCGGCACGCTGGTCGGCTGCGGCCTGTCCCTGGCCGTAAGCTGGGCGGCGCCGTCCATCCCGCTGGATCCCGGGACCCTGAAGATCGTGGGCGGGGCAGTCGCAACCGGGCTATGTTTCTTCATCATGGCCACCACCAATACGGAACACCCGCCGGCCGCCGCGTTGGCGCTGGGCTACGTACTGAACGACTGGGATGCCGGCACAGTGCTGGTAGTGTTCGCCGGCATTTTCGCACTGTCGCTGACCAAAGAAGCCGTGCGGCCGAAGTTGATGGACCTGCTCTAGCGTGGGTCTACAATACGCGCCGAAAACATCCAGGGAGATCGCAGATGCGCCAGGCACAACTCGGCCAGTTCGGACTAGAGCACCTCGCAATTGTCGACGCGGATAAGCCGGAACCGGGCGAAGGGCAGGTCAGCATAAAGGTAGAAACTGCTTCATTAAACTACCGTGACTTTCTGATTAGCATGGGGTTTTATAAGCCCGATCTGACGCTACCACTGGTGCCGCTGTCGGATGGTGCCGGCACCGTCGCCGCTGTGGGCGAGGGCGTGACCAGCGTTTCTGTCGGCGACCGGGTGTCGTCGGTGTTCTGGCAGGGCTGGCCGGACGGCCCGGCGGCACTGAGCAAGATCGGCGCTTCCACCGGCTGTGAGGCGCCGGGCATGGCCAGCGAGTTTGCGCTGTTACCCGAATCCGCGGTGGTCAGGCTGCCGGACTCGGTCAGCATGGATACCGCCGCGGCGATTCCCTGCGCCGCGGTTACCGCCTGGACCTCGCTGACCACCGTGGGCCGGACCAAGCCGGGGGACACGGTACTGTGCCTGGGTACCGGCGGCGTTTCGCTGTTTGCGCTGCAGATTGCCAAGGCCCTGGGCGCCAGCGTGATCATCACCTCGAGCAGCGACGAGAAGCTGGAGCGCGCGAAAGCCCTGGGCGCGGATCACGGCATCAACTACAAGACCAACCCCAAATGGGGCAAGGAAGCGTTCGACCTGGCGGGTCTGGGCGTGAACACCGTTGTCGAGACCGGCGGCGCCGGCACGCTTACCCAGTCGCTGGAAGCGCTGGGTTGGGACGGTCATATCGCCTACCTCGGTGTGCTGGCCGGGATGAGCGCGGAACTGAATCTGATGGGACTCGTCGGCAAGGGTGCCCACATGGATGGCGTGATGGTCGGCAGCCGCGCCGACCACGGGAAGCTGCTGGAGTTCGTTGCCGAACACCGGATCGAGGCGGTGGTGGATTCGCGGGCGCCGCTGGACGAACTCGCCGGAACACTTGGCGCAATGCCCGGTGGCCGGCACTTCGGCAAGCTGCTGATCGATATCGGCTAATCGATCGCGGCGGGCCGCGTTTCGCCTATGACGTCTCGCCGGCCAGCACTTCGTCAAACGACTCGTCATGCCGCTCCGGACTGATGCCCCGGGCCGAACGCATGACCATGGTTTGGGTGAAGCTGGAAGGCGAGGTGCCGTTCATGCCCGTCGCCCGCAGCGCCTGCGGGTTCTGATACTTCAGCCGGCAGTTACCGATGGTGATGATGTCACCGTCCTTCAATGCCTGCTGGTTGATCATTACCGAGTTGACGTATGTACCGTTAGTGCTCTTGAGGTCGACAATGTAGGCGCCGTCAGGCCGGTTCACGAGCAGTGCATGATGCCTGCTGACGTAGCGGCTGACGATGGACACGTCGTTATGCTCGTTGCGGCCGATCATCAGCTGCGGCCGGCGCAGACTGTAGCGGCCGATCAGCTTGCCATCGAGGCTGACCAGTAATTCGCCCGCATTCGCGCGGTACGAAGGCGAATCGCCCGGCTCATTGGCAGCCGGAAATTCGGCCCCGAGCTCGAAGCGCTCGTCGGTCATCGCAGACACCGCAAGCATGCCGGCCGAGTCCAGCACCCGGTGCAGCGACGGCTGACCGGTCAGCAGAAAGGTGACCGCCGGGCGCTTCTTAACCGCATTCGCCCGGGCCAGTGACTGCATTGCCCCCAGGACGCGCGGTCCGCATTGATGGGCGTCTTCCATCACGATCAGCGTGCGCCGGTTCTGGCCATATTCGTGCTGCAGGAAGACGCCGAGCAGGCGCTCGAGCTCCATGGTCGAAGAATCGAACGGCTCGAATCCCAACTGGGTCAGCAGCTCCTCCAGGAAATCGTGCGGGTCTTCCAGCGCATTGCCCAGATGCGCAAGATTTCCCTGCGGATTCTCATGGAGGAATCGCTCTACCAGCTGGTGCTTGCCGCTGCCCGTCTTGCCGGTGATCACCGCGAACGGGCGTTGTTCATCGAGACACTTTTTCAGGTAGTCCAGACCACCTAGAATCCGGTCCGGACTATTGGCGGTGGTTTCCGATGCCAGAGCACCGGCGTCAGCGTTGATCATTCTTATTTGCCCTCTGCGGCTTATCCCTGCCGGTTAGGCTTTTGAAACAGTAACTTGTGTTTTTCTTCTAAACGAATCTGTTACAAGTGGCAAGTCTAGGCCAGCCCTGAAGTTATGTAAAGACTCGTAACGTACCTTGCCTTACCTTTATAGCATATTCAAGAAATCTATGTTTCTTTATGATAGATATGGATTTTTTCAAGACAGGCAAAACGATTGCTGACGGCAAACGGGCTGACCCTCTGGCGTGGCTACCAGTGCCTGTTCGAACAGCTGAATTTCGCCGTATCGGCAGGCGCGGCGCTGCTGGTTCGTGGCCCGAACGGTTCGGGTAAAACGACGCTGTTGCGCGTGGTCTGCGGGCTGACCCGGCCCGAGGCAGGCGAAATTCTCTGGCAGGGCCGGGACCTGCAGCGCGAACGCACGCAGCTGGGGCGGGTAATTGCCTACGGTGGCCACCAGACCGGTCTTAAGGGCGACCTCAGCCTGGCCCAGAATCTGCGCTTTGCCGCGAGACTGGCCGGGCGTCCGGACGCGGCCTGGCAGGGACTGCTCGAACCCCTGGGCCTGGCCGCGTCGACAGCACTGGACGTCAGACTGCTGTCGGCGGGCCAGCAAAGACGTGCCGCACTGATCCGCACGCTGATATCGGCCGCGCCGCTGTGGATCATGGACGAGCCGCTGGCCAACCTCGATGCCGCGGGCCGCGAGCTGGTGCTGTCGGCCGTGGACCGGCACCTCGACGCGGGTGGCCTGGCGTTGCTGGCCATTCATGAGACCGTGGAACTGGCGGCGCCCAGCAGCACGCTGACGCTGGGGGAAGCGCCTTGAGCACACTCGGCCTGATGGCTGCGGTATTGCGCCGCGACCTGGCGCTTGCCTATCGGCGCTGGGGCGATGTGGCCAGCCCTGTAATGTTCTTCGCCATTGTCAGTTCACTGTTCCCGCTGGCTTTGTCGCCGCGCCGCGAGGTGCTCCAGCAACTCGGCCCCGGTGTGCTGTGGATCGCCGCGCTGCTGTCGATGCTGCTGTCGTTGAACGCGCTGTTCCGGCAGGACGTGGAAGACGGCAGCATGGAGCAGCTCGCCATTGGGCCTCAGTCGCTGCCCG
>CBFCXA010000260.1:0-3882 GCA_965601985.1 uncultured Chromatiales bacterium
GGCTGGCAAGGCGCTGGACTCCAAGGGCATGAATGTGTCGCAGTTGCTGCGCACCATGCTGATCGGCCTGGTCGGCAACCTCGTGTGGATCTTCGGCATCCTGATCGCGCTGTCGCAGATCGGTATATCGGTTGGGCCGATGCTGGCCGGCCTCGGTATCGCCGGCTTCATTGTCGGCTTCGCGCTGCAGGATACGCTGTCGAATTTTGCGTCCGGTGTGATGATCCTGTTCTATCGGCCGTTCGACGTTGGCGACTTCATCGAGGCCGGGGGCGTTTCCGGGAAGGTGTACGCCATGAACCTGGTGTCGACCACGGTCCTGACCTTCGATAACCAGACCCTGATCGTGCCGAACAACAAAATCTGGGGTGACGTGATCCGTAACGTCACGCGCCAGACGGAACGTCGCGTGGACCTGGTGTTCGGTGTCAGTTACGCCGACGATATGAACCAGGTCGAGCGCATTCTTCTCGACATCCTCGACAAGGACGAGCGCGTGCTCGACTACCCGGAGTCGACCGTCAGGCTGCACGAACTGGCCGATTCGTCCGTCAACTACGTGGTGCGGCCCTGGGTAAAGACCGGCGACTACTGGGATGTGTACTGGGACCTGACCCGTGAGGTGAAGCGCCGCTTTGACGAGGAAGGCGTGAGTATTCCATTCCCGCAGCGCGACGTGCACCACTTCTACGACGGGGAACTGCAGTCGCCGGGCGCCGAAAAGGGTGCCGGCGGTCCGCCCCCGCCAGGGCGGACGCGCAGTGACTGGAGGCAGGCGGCCGAGCTGCCGCCGGCTGGCGACGACGATTAGGACTCGCTCAGCGTCGAGACGACAACCAGTTCTGCGCCGCGGCTAATTCGGCGTTTTCGAACGCCCGCAGCTCGACGCGAGTCAGCGGGTCGGCGCCGCGCACTGCCGTGGCAATCCAGCCGATATCCGTCACAACGGCCACCCGCCGGAAGTCTTTCAGGTGATGCAGTCCCAGGCGCGCGTCATCCCACAGCGCCGTGGTCGTGAAGCGCTTGAAGTCCGGGCCGAGATGGTAGAGGAAGTCGATCTGCGCATGGCGCGTCAGCGCGTCGTCCAGCGCCGGCTCCAGCACGTCCTGATAATCCTCGCCGGTGACCCGGCCCTCGGCGCGAAAGCCAAGTACGTGCTCCGGCAGCCCGTCGATCCGGTGCAGCATGTCAGAAGCCCGCGATGCGCTGAATAGTCCAGAACGCCGCAATGCCGCCAATGCTGTAGGCGGGTGCGAGCTGGATCCATTCGGGCCAGCGCAGCGGCACGCGTCGGAGCAGGGCCATCACGAGCAGCACCACGGCCACGAACATGAGCTGTCCGACCTCGACACCCACATTGAAACTGAACAGCGCCAGCGGGATATCCCCCTGTGGCAGGCCAATTTCGCTCAGTGCGCCGGCAAAACCAAAGCCATGCAGCAGGCCGAAACTCAGCGCGACCAGCCATGGGTAGCGCTGCGTCAGATCGTCCTTGCCATCGTGTTGCCGGACCAGTTCCGACGCGAGGAACAGGATGCTCAGCGCGATGATCGCCTCCACCGGCGCCTGCGGCACGTTGACGAAGCCCAGCGCGGCCAGCCCCAGGGTTACGCTGTGCGCCAGCGTGAATGCGGTAATGGTTTCGACCAGCAGGCGCAGGCTGCGCACGATCAGCAACAGGCACAGCACGAACAGCAGATGGTCGATGCCCAGCAGGATGTGCTCTACGCCCAATACCAGGTAGGCAGAGAAAACCTCGAATGCGCTCTGCTCTCCGACTATGGTGAATGCGGTGGCGTCCGGTTTAAGCAGTTCGGTCTGCACCGAGCCGTCGAGCAGGGTTACGCGCGCGAGCACGTCCGTGATGGTCGTAGTCAGCCCGTCGATGCGTACTTCCAGCCCGTCCAGGCCGGCCGTGCCGCAGTCGACGCGGCGGCGCTGAAGGAACGCGCCGGGCGTGGCCGATTCCATCATCGGTACCAGGTCGGTGCAGCTGTCCGGCAGGATCGCCTTCAGCGGCATGACCAGGTCGCCGCGGCGCGGGACCTTCCAGTTGACCTCGTAACGCCCGGGCCCGGTTTCGTTGATTTCGAGGTAGCCGGGCCGACTCTCGTGGGCGTCGGCCGGAATCGCGAGCAGCAGGCCCAGCAGCAGCGCCGCGCCGCGCAGCAGTCTCACGAAGCCTCCGCGCCGATCTCGGCGATTACGATTTCGTAGCGCGCCTTCATGCCCTCGAGCACGGCCTCGTTGGCCTGCCTGCGACGCTGGTACTCGAATTCGTTGCGCACCTGGTCGGCCACTTCCTCGAATGGCGGAATACGCAGCGCCTCGCGGTCGGTCACCCGGACCAGGTGCAGGCCGAAGCCGGACTCGACCGGCCCCTGCCAGCCACCCTCCGGCAACTCGAACAGGCGTTCTGAAAAGGCTTTGCCGAACAGCTGCGCCGCGTCGCGCTGGGTGATGAACTGGTAGCTGGACTGCATCAGGAACGCATCGCCGCGCTCCCCCGGGTCAATGGTGCCGGCGGCCTGCAGCTCGCTGAGCATCAGCTCGGCGTCGGTTGCGGTGCTCGCGCCGCGCTTGTCCGGATTGATAAATACGTGCGTGAACGACAGACGCGCCGGCTCGGCGAATTCGTCGCTGTGCTCGGCGTAGAACGCACGCAACTCTTCGTCGGCAGGCGCGACCGCGGTGGCCAGGTCTTCGGCCAGGAACTCCATCTTCTGCGCCAGGCGCCGGCGGATGATGGTGTCGTCCTGGTCCAGGCCCATGGCCATCGCTTCGCGGTACAGGATTTCTTCGCGCAGGTGTTCCTGGATCAGGCCGGACAGTTCGTTCTCGTCCGGCGGGCGTCGCCATTGCCGGGTGAAGCCCTGTACCAGCCGGTCGATCACCGCTTCGTCGACCACGATCAGGCGATCGTCCTCGCCGCCCGCGTCCGGGTTCATCAGCGAGAAGACCAGAAAGAGCAGGGCGCCGATGGCGAGGAAATGCACCAGCGGTTCGTGAATCAGTCGCTTAATCATGGCGGCGGGATGCTAGCACGCATGGCTGCGTCAGCGCGGGCTGTCGACCAGCAGCTGATTGAGCTCCACGATATAGCCGTTCATGTCGCGCAGCACGCTGACCCGAACGGGGATGGTGCCGCTGCCGTCGTAGGATGGGTAGTTCGTCTCGGACGGTTCGCTCAGCACGGTAACGCCGGGTACCTGGCTGGCCCGCGCGAAGGTCTCGTCCAGGTTTTCTGCGTTGACCACGAAGATCGTGCTGCCGATGCCGAACGGCTCGATCTGCGATTCCGGCTCGGGTTTGCGCGGCTTGGTGTACTCGATCATGCCGATGATGCCGATGTAGTCGTCGTTGGCCTGCAGGAACACCAGCCGCAGCGCGCGCTCCGCCTCGGCATCGGAGCTTGCCGAGCGCGGCGTGCGGATCATGTTGTCGTAGACCACGCGCAGCCCGATGGCATCGCGATAAAAGCGCAGCGCCTCTTCCATGTCGCGAACCACCAGCGTGGTGCGGCGAACGTCGAGCGGAATACGCTCGGCTTCGGCAACCGGAGCGGCAGTCAGCGGCGCGGCTATCGACAGCAGGCAGGCCAGCGCCAGCGAGGCGAGTGAGAAAAGACGCATGCGTTAATCCTCGAGTGTCGCTTAAGGCTAGCTTACCGCGACGCGCGGAAAGCTGAGGGTAACCGCGAGCCCCGGCTGGCGGTCTTCGAGCTCGAGGGCGGCATCGTGCCGTTGCGCGATGGCCTTGACCAGGCTCAGGCCCAGCCCGGCACCCGGTGCCGAACGGCTTTCGTCCAGCCGGTAGAAGCGCTGCACGACCTGCTCGTGGCGCTCGGGGGGAATGCCCGGACCGGTGTCGGTGACGCTGATC
>CBFCXA010000261.1:0-3873 GCA_965601985.1 uncultured Chromatiales bacterium
ATCAACTACAAGGACGCGCTGGCCGCGACCGGCGCCGGCAGGATCCTGCGCCGCTACCCGCTGATCGGTGGCGTGGACATCGCCGGCACGGTCGAGGAATCCGGCGACTCGCGCGTGCCGGTGGGCGCTTGCGTAGTGGTCTGTGGTTGCGGCCTCAGCGAAACGCACGACGGCGGCTTTACCCAGTACTCGCGCGTGCGCGGCGACTGGGTAAACCTGCTGCCCGAAGGCCTCGATACCCGAACCGCGATGCAGATCGGTACCGCCGGTTTCACCGCGGCCTATGCGATTCATCGCATGGAGCAGAACGGCCAGCACCCGGACCAGGGCCCGGTGCTGGTCAACGGTGCTACCGGCGGCGTGGGGAGCCTCGCCGTGGACATGCTTTCCGGTGCCGGTTATTCGGTCACGGCCATGACCAGCAAGGGAGACGCGGCCGACTACCTCCATAGCATTGGCGCGACTGAGATCCTGAATCTGAAAGGCCTCGAACTCGGCAACCGCCCGCTGGAGAAAGCCATCTGGGCTGGCGCGATCGACAACCTCGGCGGCGAGGTGCTCGGCTGGCTGACGCGTACCACGCAGCCCTACGGCAATATCGCGTCGATCGGCCTGGCTGCCGGCTTCGCGCTGGAAACCACGGTCATGCCGTTCATCCTGCGCGGTGTGTCGCTGCTGGGCATCAACTCGGTTGGCGTGCCGCTGGACGAGCGCAGCGTGGTCTGGCAACGCGTCGCCGGTGACCTCGCGCCACGTCACCTCGACCGCATCGCCACACGCGAAGTGCCGCTGGACGACATCAAGGGCGAGTTTCAGCGCTATATCGACGGCGCGGTGGTCGGGCGTACCATTATCCGCCTGAGCTGAGCGCGCCGCGATCCGCACCGGCGGCCGCGCGCGCGGAGACCCCCGAATGGCCGTTGCCGATACCGACCTCGAAACCCTGCTGCGCGAAGGTCTGCCTGAAGTAGGCGTCGCCGCAGAGCCGCGGCTGGTCGGCCGCTTCGTGCATTTCCTGCGCCTGCTCGAGAAATGGAATCGCGCCTACAACCTGACGGCCGTTCGTGACCCTGAGGAAATGGTGCCGCTGCACGTGCTCGACTCGCTGAGCGTGCGGCCCTACCTGCGCGGCGTACGCATTGCCGATATCGGCACCGGCGCCGGCCTGCCGGGCATTCCGCTGGCGCTGACCGAGCCAGCGCGGGAGTTCACTCTGGTCGATTCCGGCGGCAAGAAGGTCCGCTTCGTGCGGCACGCGATCGGCGAGCTGGAGCTGGGCAATGCGCAAGCCCTGCAGGCCCGCGTGCCCGCGTGGGAACCCGACGAACTGTTCGATGCGGTGGTCTGCCGCGCATTCAGCGCGCTGCCCGACTTCGTCGCCAGCTGCTCTGGCCTGCTGCGCCCCGGCGGCTGCCTGGTTGCGATGAAAGGCCGGCTGCCGCAGCCCGAACTGGCCGCGCTGCCGCTGGGCTGGCGGGCGAGCCTTTGCGAACCGGTAGACTTGGCCGGCATGGACGTGCACCGGCACGTGGTGGTGCTGGAACGTAGCGCCGAGCACGCGGCGGCGGCAGACTGAAGCCGGCGCGAGGAATAGGGCAAGATCAGATGGGACGGGTGATCGCCGTCGCCAACCAGAAGGGCGGCGTCGGCAAGACCACAACCTGCGTCAACCTGGCCGCGTCGCTCGCCGACGAGGGCCGGCGTGTGCTGCTCGTGGACCTGGACCCTCAGGGCAACGCGACCACGGGCTGCGGCGTCGACAAGCAGGGCCTGGAGCTGACCACCTGCGACGTGCTTCTGGGCGACGCCCGCACCCAGGACGTGATCATGGCCGTAGCGGCCGGCGATTTCTCGTTGTTGCCGGCGAACTCCGATCTGACCGCCGCGGAAGTCCGCCTGCTGCAGGTGATCGGCCGCGAGATGCGCCTGCGCAGCGCGCTGGAGCCGGTACGCGGCCTGTACGACTACACGCTGATCGACTGCCCGCCGACCATCAACATGCTCACGCTCAATGCGCTGACCGCGGCCGATGGCGTGTTGATCCCGATCCAGTGCGAGTACTACGCACTCGAGGGCCTGTCCGCGCTGCTCGAAACCATCAAGCAGGTCCGCAACACGGTCAATCATGAGCTCGGCGTCGAAGGCCTGCTGCGCACCATGTATGACGCGCGTAACAAGCTGGCCGATGAAGTCTCGGCGCAACTTATCAAGCACTTCCGCGACAAGGTCTACCGGACCGTGGTGCCGCGTAACGTGCGCCTGGCGGAAGCGCCGAGCTTCGGCCTGCCGGCGATGTATCACGATCGTAATTCGACCGGCGCGAAAGCCTACCGGGACCTGGCGCGCGAGATGCTCGAGCGCGATCAGCCGCTGCCGGCCGCGGCGCCGGCAGCCGGCTGACGCCCCGCTGCGGGCCCGGCGCCCGCCCGCTACAATGCCGTCAGGCACCGACTCGGGAGCGACTTTTCATCATGGCGGCACGAAAAACCGGCCTCGGACGCGGACTCGATGCCCTGCTGGGCGATGTACAGCTGGCCGACGAACCGGCCGCCGCCTCGAATGAGGGCCTGCAGCAGATTCCGGTCGACCTGCTGCAGCGCGGGGCTTACCAGCCGCGGCAGCAGTTCGGCAAGGAAGCTCTGCAGGAGCTGGCCGACTCGATCCGCTCCCAGGGCATGGTGCAGCCGATCGTGGTTCGCCCGCTGACCAGCGGCGGCGAGAAGCGCTTCGAGATCATCGCCGGCGAGCGCCGCTGGCGCGCCGCGCAGCTGGCCGGCCTGGAGGCCGTGCCGGCGGTCGTGCGCGAGATTCCGGACTCGGCCGCGATCGCGGTCGCGCTGATCGAGAACATCCAGCGCGAAGACTTGAACCCGCTGGAAGAGGCGCGCGGCATCCGGCGCCTGATCGAGGAGTTCGAGCTCACGCACCAGCAGGCGGCCGAGGCCATCGGCCGCTCGCGCACGGCGGTGAGCAATATCCTGCGCCTCTTGGATCTCGGCCCCGAGACACGCACGCTGCTGGAAGCCGGCGAGCTCGAGATGGGCCACGCGCGGGCGCTGCTCGGCCTGGTATCCAGCCGCGAGCAGGCCGAGGCCGCGGCAGAAGTCGCCCGCCGTGGACTGTCGGTGCGCGAGACCGAGCAGCTGGTTCGCCGGCGCATCGAGGGCAAGGACAAGGCCGCGCCGCGCACTCTGGACCCGGACGTTCGTCGCCTGCAGGATGACCTCGCCGAGCGCCTCGGCGCGAAGGTCGCGATCCAGCATTCGGCCGCCGGCAAGGGCAAACTGGTTATCGCCTACAACAATCTCGAGGAGTTGGACGGCATCCTCGAGCACATCCGCTAAGCACCCGCCGCAATTACGGGTTTTCCGTAATCTCATTGTACCGATCAGGCTTGAACGCCCGGTCCGATGTCCCTAGAATACGCGGGCTTTGCGGCATGGGTTGCCGCTTACTTGCCACCCGCCGACGGAGTTCCGGAGCGCGAAGTGGCTTTTTTTTGTACCCGTCCCCAGCCCGCTTAGATGGGCAATGAACTGGCATTCCGCAGTGTGCGACGCGCCGCCTGGCTGCTGGCCGGCTGGCAATTGATGCTGACCCTCGCGGTCGCCGGGCTGATGGCCTGGGTGGGCGGAATGGACTGGTTCCGGTCGGCACTCGCCGGCGGCGGCATCGGCATCCTGGCCGGCCTGTATCAGGCACTCAGGATGTTGCGAGTCGACGCGAGTGAGCATCCCGAGCGGTACATGGGCAGCGTCTACGGGAGTGAGGCGCTGAAGATCGTGCTGACAGTGGCTTTGTTCATTGCCGCGATCAAGGTGTTAAACGTGGAGTTGGTTCCGGTCATGGTCGCGTATGCGGCCTGCTTGAGCG
>CBFCXA010000262.1:0-3871 GCA_965601985.1 uncultured Chromatiales bacterium
AGCCAGTTCCGGCGGAATACCCAGTACCGCCTCGAGACCGGGCGAACTCACGCTCGCGGTGGCAAACTCGACACCCACAGCGTTGCCGGCCAGGTCTTTGAGATCGTTGGCCCAGGCGTTGTGTGTATCGCCAGCGAGAACGACCAGGTTTTTGCCAGCAGCCCGCGCGGTCGCGAAGATCGTCTCGCGATCTACCGGATATCCATCCCAGGCATCCAGGTTGTAGGGCAGCTGCGTTTCCAGCCGCGCACGATCTTCGTCACTGACGGTCGGGTCGCCGGCCAGAACGCGCGCCTTGAGGGTCGCGAGTTCTTCCAGCGCGAGAAAAGTCGCGGCACCCGGATTCGCCAGTTCGAACAGCAGTTCAGCCGGCACCGTCATGCGCCCGATCAGCACCTGCTGACCGAGCACCTGCCAGGTGGCGGGGGAACCGACCAGCTTAGAGCTCAGCCACTGCAGCTGCTCGCTACCCAGAAGCTCGCGGCTCGGATCACTGATATCGGCACCGAATCTCTGCGCATCGAAACTGCCGTCGCCGCCGATGTAATTCAGGTAGTTCAGCTGCTGGTCGCGGCCCACAATCCGCGTGTCGAGCATATACAGGCTGACCAGGTCACCAAAATCGAAACTCCGATAAATGATTTCCCGATTATTGCGATCCGGCGGGCGCACCGGCATCCATTCGTAGTAGGCACGCAGGGCCGCACGCTTGCGATCGGCGAACTCGCCCTCGCCGAGTTCCGGATTGTGATTTTCGGCACCGGTCTTCCACGCATCGTTGGCAACCTCGTGGTCGTCCCAGACGCAGATCCACGGCACATGCGCATGCAAGGCCTGTAGCCCGGCATCCGTGCGGTACTGAGCGTAGCGGTCTCGATAGCCCCTCAGATCGAGAATCTCGAAGTCGTTGCCGGGCACGAATGAGCGCCCGATTGCGTCCGCGTTCTCGGTGGCGTATTCACCGGGGCCGTACTCATAGATGTAGTCACCGAGATGGCAGACAGCATCAAGATCGGGCAACTGCGCGGCGTCCGTGTATACGTTGAAGTAACCGGCCGGGTAGTTAGAGCAGGACATGACGGCCAGCTTCACCTGCTCGACACCGGCCATCGGCAGCGTACGCGTACAACCGATCGGGGACCATGCGGTCAGCGTATTGAATCGGTAGTAGTAGTCGAGGCCGGGCTTGAGACCGACCAGGTCGATCTTCACGGTGAAGTCGCGGCGACGGGACGTCAGCGTAAAGCCACGGCGAACTACCTGCCTGAATTCCGGATCCAGCGCGGCCTCCCAGCCGACCGGGACGCGGCGCAGCCAGCGTGCTTTCGGGCTGACCGTCACCCGGGTCCAGATGATTACCCGGTCCTGCAGCGGATCACCACTGGCAACACCATGACGGAACGCGGTGAAACCGAAGCTCCCGGCGCTAGTTTCCAGTCCCGGTTCGACCTCGGCCGAGACCGTGGCCGAACCAAACAGCAGTGAACTGCCGGCACCGAGTGAACTGCTGCGGAGGAAGTCGCGGCGGGAGTGTTTGTTCATGATCCAGCGTCCGGGTTTTGCGCAAAAGCAAAAACCGTAGCCGGCAGCAATGACGACAGCGGGACGAGTTCGTGACGAATCCGCGTACTTGCCTTGAAATCGCTGCAATTTTCGGCGAGTAACCGTGTTGGTATTCGCTGCCGGGTACACCGGCCCGAGGAACCGAAGCGGGGATGCACACGTTTGCACCCACTCGGCCGATTCGCTAGGCTAGTTGATCGAAGAACAGGGTGCCGCACGCGGCCGCCCATCACTCCTGGATTGCCGTGACCGTACCCGACCGCACTGCCGCCGAACGCGTGCCCTGGCTGACACGCCTGGCTTACAGCCTGGGCAACGTCTGCGAGACGGTACTCAGTCGCTCCTTCGAACTGTTCGTGCTGTTTTTTTATACGCAGGTGCTCGGCCTGTCCGGCACGCTGGCCGGTGCGGCGATCCTGGTCGCGATGATCGCGGACGCGGTTACCGACCCGCTGGTCGGCGCGTTCTCGGACAGCCTGAAAACGCGCTGGGGACGGCGGCACGCACCGATGTTCTTGTCCGCGCTGCCGTCGGCGTTCTTTTTCGTGGCGCTGTTCTACCCGCCGGGTGGACTGTCCACTCTCGCGCTGTGCGCCTGGCTCGCGTTCACCGCTATCGGTCTGCGCGTGTCGGTCACGTTTTTTCACATTCCCTGGTCCACGCAAATCGCGGAACTCTCCGACGAGCCGCGGGAGCGCGTGACGCTCGCGGTGCTGCGGAACATTTTTTCCGCGGTGGCGAACTTCGCAGTCGTCGCGGTCGCCTTCGACGTATTTTTCGTGCCGACCGAGCAGTACCCGCGCGGACAGGAGAACCCTGCCAACTATCTGCCATTCGCACTGGCCATCGCCGGATCCCTGGTCCTGGTCATGCTGTTCTCGGCGGCAGGCACCTACCGGCGTATCCGCGAACGCGAGGGCAACACCGCACCCAGCCCGCGCTTCAGCCTGTCGGCACTGTGGCCGGCCTGGCGCGACATGGTCTTCCGCTTCAAGAACTTCCGCTGCCTGTTTCTCGGCAGCCTGTTTGTGCTGACCGCGTTCTCTATGTACAACTCGATGGCGCTGTATCTGGGCAGCTACTTCTGGGACCTGACCGGCGACCAGATCAAGGTCTGGCAGTTCGCCGTGATTCTGGGTGCCGCGGTCACACTGATCGTCGGCAAGCCGATTGTCGACCGGCTGCCGCATCCATTGCTGTTCTCAGGCGGCATCGGCGTGGGTGTCATGCTGTTCGCACTGCCGATCCTGCTGCGCCTGTTCGGCGTGGTCGAGGTCGGCACCGACGCGGTAATGCCCTTGCTGCGCACGTCGAACGGGCTGGCCGGACTGTGCCTCGGCGTAGTGATGATCGTATCCGCGGTCATCGCGTCGGAAACCGCCGACGATTACGAGCGCCGCACCGGCATCAACGCCACCGCGCTGCTGTTCGGTTTCGTGTTCCTGTCGATGAAGACCGCCTCCGGCCTAGGCAAGCTGCTGGCCGGCCTGATCATCGACGCCATTGCGCTGCCGACTGCGGAAAACGCCGATTTGATTACCCAGACCCAGCTCGACGAGCTGGGCTGGTGGTCGTCCATCGTGCTGCTGCTGCTCGGCGTGCTGGGCGTGTGGTCGTTCTCCGGCTACCGAACACCGAACCGGGATCCGGCGGCTGAGTCGATACCGGCGACTGTGAAGCCTGCAGCCTGACCGGCCCGGCGCCCGTCACAGCCGGTAGACGCGCCTGGGAGCCACCAGGCCCGGCCGTTTGCATAAGCGCGGAACTCTTGACCAATTCTCATTTTCACGACCGGCAGGATCGTGCCGCCTGCGCTATGATCCGGCCGTCATGAAGTACCTCGGCAATCCCGAATACCGTCACGACGGTACAGACTGCGTCGGCCTGCTGCTGGTGAACAACGGCTCGCCGGATCAGCCGGATGTCCGCAGCGTCCGTCGGTACCTGCGCCGTTTTCTGGGCGATCCGCGGTTGATTGAACTGCCGCGCGCGCTATGGCTGCCGATCCTGAACGGCATCATCCTGATGACCCGCCCACCGCGGACTGCTCGCAAGTACCGCACGATCTGGACCGAGCGCGGTTCGCCGATGCTCGCCTGGTGCGAGGATCTGCGGGATGCCCTGGCTGAGAACCTGCGCCGGGAATACGGGGACCGATTGAAGGTCGCTATCGGCATGAGCTATGGCGCACCATCAGTGGCCATGGGCCTGGACGAACTGCGCAACGCCGGCTGCACGCGCGTGCTGGTACTGCCGCTATACCCACAGTACGCGGGCGTGACGACCGGATCGGTGTTCGATTCGGTCA
>CBFCXA010000263.1:0-3867 GCA_965601985.1 uncultured Chromatiales bacterium
GACCGGCTGGATGCGATCGATGATCAGCAAGCGGCCGTCGGGACGCAGCACCCGCAGTGCCTCGGCCAGCCCGGCACCCAGCTCGACGCCGGTGGTCAGGACCTCGTCGAGGATCACCAGGTCAAAAGACTGATCAACGAACGGCAGCTCGCGCAGATCGGCGGCGCGGATCGTACAGTTGGCCAGCCCCAGTTCGTGCACCCTGGAACGAGCCAGCAGCCGCGCCGACTGCGCGGCATCCACGCCGACGACCAGGCGTGCGCGCTGCGACAGGATCGGCAGTGCGCTGCCGAGTCCGCAGCCGATATCCAGCACCTCGCCCAGGGGTCCGTCGCCGAGCAGCTCCTCGAGTGCGCTGCGCAGCAGCTCATCATCCGGTCGCGCCCCGGCCAGCAGCCGCGCCCGCACATCCCGGTCTCCGTATACGTCGCGACGGCGCGCCTGTTTGACCGCGGCCAGTGCCTCGCGGTCGGCCCGGATCTGCGGCTCGCCGGCATCGATCAGTGCGATGGCCGCGTCAATCAGGTTCCTGGTAGCGGGCGCAGACGCCAGCCGGTAGTAGACCCAGTGCCCGTCGCGAAAACGCTCGATCAGCCCGGCGTCGGTCAGGATCTTCAGGTGCCGCGACACCCGCGGCTGGCTCTGATCGAGAACCAGCTGCAGTTCCCCGACCGCCGCGTCGCCCTGGCTGAGGATGGTCAGCAGACGCAGGCGCGTCGGATCGGCCGCCGCCTTGAGGCAGCGGGATGTGGCGTCAAGAGACATCGGGGAAATATAAAGATTTCCTTATACTTTTTCCAGCACCGGCGCCCCACTATTTGCGAGCCAAAGAAATACGAAAATTTGCGGAAATTGGCGACAAAATCCGCGAAATGAAGAGAAATTTACAGTTTACGGCCAGTTCGGCCAGGCCGGAGGGGATTCGCGGCGACCGCCGTGACGGCGCGGATATCAGTCGGCGAGCTTGCTGCGCAGGATCTCGTTGACCTGCTTCGGGTTGGCTTTGCCCTGGCTGGCCTTCATCACCTGGCCGACCAGGTAGCCGATTACCTTCTGGTTGCCGCCGCGGTACTGGCGGACCTGCTCGGCACTGGCGGCCAGGACCTCGTCGACAACCGCTTCGATCGCACCGCTGTCGGTAATCTGCTTCAGGCCCTTCGCATCGATGATCTCGTCCGCGCTGCCCTCGCCCTGCCACATGGCTTCGAACACGTCCTTGGCGATCTTGCCGGACACCGTGCCGTCCTTGATGCGCAACAACAGCTCACCGAGCGCATGCGGCGGCACGCTGCTGTCGCCGACGTCGATAGCGTCGCGATTCAGCGCCGCAGAGAGTTCGCCCAGCACCCAGTTTGCCGCCAGCTTCGGGTCGTCGGCCACGGTCGCCGCGACCGCCTCGAAGTAGTCGGCCAGCGCGCGGCCCGCCGTGAGCGTATCGATGTCGTCGTCGCGCAGCCCGTACTCGGCCGCGAAGCGCGCCCGCCTGGCCGCCGGCAGCTCGGGCAATTCGCTGCGCACTTCCTCGATGTAGGCTTCTTCCAGCACCACGGGCAACAGGTCCGGGTCCGGGAAATAGCGGTAGTCGTTGGCCTCTTCCTTGCCGCGCATCGGCCGGGTCTCGTCACGATCCGGGTCGTACAGGCGGGTTTCCTGCACCACTTGACCGCCGCCTTCGAGTACGTCGATCTGTCGCTCGACCTCGAACTCGATGGCCTTTTCGACAAATCGGAAAGAGTTAAGGTTCTTGATTTCCGAACGCGTGCCGAGCTTTTCTTCACCGCGCGGCCGCACCGATACATTCGCGTCACAGCGGAACGAGCCTTCCTGCATGTTGCCGTCGCAGATCTCGAGGTAGCGCACCAGCTGGTGTATCGCGCGCATAAACGCAACGGCTTCGGCCGGCGAGCGCATGTCCGGCTCGGACACGATCTCCAGCAGCGGCGTGCCGGCGCGGTTTAAGTCGATACCGCTGGCGTCGACCAGGTTCTCGTGCAGCGACTTGCCGGCATCTTCTTCCAGGTGTGCGCGGGTAATGCCGATGATTTTCTCGCTGCCGTCGGCCAGCCGGATTGCCAGCTGCCCGTCGTGCACGATCGGCAGTTCGTACTGGCTGATCTGGTAGCCCTTGGGCAGGTCGGGATAGAAATAGTTCTTGCGCGCAAACACCGAGCGCGGCGACACGGTCGCGCCGACCGCAAGGCCGAACTTCGCGGCCAGGCGCACAACCTCGGCATTCAATACCGGCAGCACACCCGGGTAGCCAAGGTCGACCAGGTTGGCCTGCGTGTTCGGTTCAGCGCCGTAGGCCGTAGCCGACCCGGAAAAGATCTTGCTGCGCGTTGCGAGCTGCGCGTGGATCTCGAGTCCGATGACGGTTTCCCAGGCCATCAGCCGAACTCCGGCACGGCCAGGTGCCAGTCAGTGGCCTGCTGGTACCGATGCGCGGCATGCAATACCGCGGCGTCGCCGAAGTGCGGGCCGATCAGCTGCAGGCCCACCGGCAGGCCGTCGGCCAGGCCGCAGGGCACCGAGATGCCCGGCAGCCCGGCGAGATTCACGCCGATGGTGTAGATGTCGTTCAAATACATCTGCACCGGGTCATCGACCTTGTCGCCCAGGCGGAAGGCCGGAGTCGGCGTAGTCGGCCCGGCCACCAGGTCGACGGTCTCGAAGACGGAAGCAAAATCGTCCGCGATCAGCTGACGAACCTTCTGCGCCTGAAGGTAGTAGGCGTCGTAGTAGCCGGCTGACAGCACGTAGGTGCCGGTCATGATCCGGCGCTTGACCTCGGGCCCGAAACCCTCGGCCCGGGTTCGCGTATACAGCTCGTCCAGCGTCGCAGCATCGCTGCTGCGGTAACCGAAACGAATGCCGTCATAGCGAGACAGGTTGGACGAGGCCTCGGCCGGCGCGACGATGTAGTAGGTCGGCACCGACAGCCCCAGGTGCGGCAGCGAGACCTCGACTATCTCGGCGCCCTGCCGTTCGAACTCCGCCAGTGCCGCGCGTACCCGCTCGGCGCAGCCGGCATCCAGCCCCTCGTCGAAGAATTCTGCCGGCACGCCAATGCGCTTGCCGTTGAGCGGCGCATCCAGGGCGGCCGCGTAATCCGGCACCGGTTGCTCCGCGCTGGTCGAGTCGTGCGGATCGAAACCGGCCATCGCCTGCATCAGCAGCGCGGCGTCTTCCGCAGTCTGCGTAAGGACGCCGGCCTGGTCGAGGCTGGAAGCGAACGCGATCATCCCGTAGCGCGATACGCGGCCGTAGGTGGGTTTGAACCCGGTGATCCCGGTCAGCGCAGCGGGCTGGCGTATCGATCCGCCGGTATCGGTGCCGGTTGCCGCCGCGACCAGTCCGGCGGCAACCGCCGCGGCGGAACCGCCGGATGAGCCGCCGGGAGAACGTTCGAGATCCCAGGGGTTTTTCACCGCGCCGAAGTAGCTGGTCTCGTTGGACGAGCCCATCGCGAACTCGTCCATGTTGGTCTTGCCGACACAGACGATGCCGGCCGCGGCCAGGCGCGACACGACGGTCGCATCGTAGGGCGGCACGAAGTTATCCAGCATGCGCGAGCCGCAGGTCGTGCGCATGCCGTAAGTGCAGAAAATATCCTTATGGGCTATCGGGATACCCGTGAGCGGCCCGGCATCGCCGGCGGCGATGCGCACATCGGCTGCATCGGCTGCGGCCAGCGCCGCGTCGCCGGCCACGGTAATGAAGCTGTTGAGCTCACTATCGAGCCGCGCGATGCCTGCCAGGCAGCCTTCGGTCAGCTCACGACTCGACACCTCGCCGGCGGCAAGCCGGCGGCCGAGTTCGGCAATGGTTGGGCGCGCGTCGCTCATCGGGAAACGGCCGCGTCAGTCA
>CBFCXA010000264.1:0-3867 GCA_965601985.1 uncultured Chromatiales bacterium
CGACGTGCACGTGGTCGGCGTGTCGTCACAGGCAGCCGGGCACAAAACCCTGGTGCCGCAGTTGATCGAAGCACTCAAGGCACAGGGTGCCGGCGATGTGCTGGTTGTCTGCGGCGGCGTCATTCCGCCGAAAGACTACGCCGAGCTCGAGGCGGCCGGCGTGGCCGCGGTGTTCGGCCCCGGCACCAACATCCCGGCCGCAGCCGGCGAGGTACTGGGCCTTATTCGCCAGCAACGGATGGCAGCCTGAGCCGAAGAACGAGGAATCAACCGGCCGGAACCTGCGGCAGGAAATAACCACAAGCACCCGCGCATCATGCGGCACGGGCGCAGGACACGGGGAAGCACGCATGCAGGAAATCATCCAGCAGCTCGCGGAAAAGCGCCAGGCCGCCAAGCTTGGTGGCGGCCAGAAGCGGATCGACAAGCAGCACGCCAAGGGCAAGCTGACCGCGCGTGAGCGCATCGAGCTGCTGCTCGACGAGGGCAGCTTCGAGGAGTGGGACCTGTTCGTCGAGCACCGCTGCACGGACTTTCAAATGGCCGAGCAGAAGATCCCGGGCGACGGCGTGGTGACCGGTTACGGCACCATCAACGGGCGTCTGGTGTTCGTATTCAGCCAGGATTTCACCGTGTTCGGCGGCTCCCTGTCGGAAACCCACGCAGCCAAGATCTGCAAGATCATGGACCAGGCGATGGAAGTCGGCGCGCCGGTGATTGGCCTGAACGACTCCGGCGGCGCGCGCATCCAGGAAGGCGTGGCCTCGCTGGGCGGCTATGCCGACGTATTTCAGAAAAACGTACTGGCCTCGGGCGTGATCCCGCAGATCTCCCTGATCATGGGCCCCTGCGCCGGCGGTGCGGTGTACTCGCCGGCCATGACCGACTTCATTTTCATGGTGCAGGACACGTCATACATGTTCGTGACCGGCCCGGACGTGGTGAAGACGGTCACGCACGAAGTCGTGACGGCTGAGGAACTGGGCGGCGCCGGGACGCACACGTCGAAATCCGGCGTGGCCGACCTGGCCATCGAAAACGACGTCGAGGCGCTGCTGGCCACCCGTCGCTTTTTCAATTTCCTGCCGTCGAACAACCGCGAGAAAGCGCCGGTCTGGCCGACCGACGACCCGCCGACCCGCCAGGAGTTCTCGCTGGACACGCTGGTGCCGAACGATCCGTCCAAGCCGTACGACATCAAGGAACTGATCGAAAAAGTTGCCGACGAAGGAGATTTCTTCGAAACGCAGCCAGCGTATGCGCAGAATATCGTTACCGGCTTCATTCGCCTGCAGGGCCAGACTATCGGCGTAGTCGCCAACCAGCCGATGGTGCTGGCCGGCTGCCTGGACATCAACTCGTCGAAAAAGGCTGCGCGCTTCGTGCGCTTCTGCGACTCCTTCAACATCCCGATCCTGACCTTTGTCGACGTGCCGGGCTTCATGCCGGGCACGTCGCAGGAATACGGCGGCATCATCAAGCACGGCGCCAAGCTGCTGTATGCCTATGCCGAGGCCACGGTGCCCAAAGTCACGCTGATCACGCGCAAAGCCTACGGCGGCGCATACGACGTCATGGCGTCCAAACACCTGCGCGGCGACGTGAATTTCGCCTGGCCCAGCGCGGAAATCGCGGTCATGGGGCCGAAGGGCGCGGTCGAGATCATCTTCCGCCAGGACATCGGCGATGCAGACAAGATCGAGCAGCGCACCGAGGAATACCGCCGGAAGTTCGCCAACCCATTCATTGCCGGCAGCCGTGGCTTCATCGACGACGTGATCATGCCGCACAGCACGCGCACGCGGATCTGCCGTTCGTTCGCGATGCTGCGCGACAAGAAACTCGAGAACCCGTGGCGCAAGCACGGGAACATCCCGCTTTAGAAGTAGACCACGATGTTCGAAAAGATCCTGATCGCCAACCGCGGCGAAATCGCCTGCCGCGTTATCAAGTCGGCCCGCAAGATGGGCATCGCGACCGTTGCGGTGTACTCGGACTCAGACCGCGATGCCCTGCATGTGCGCATGGCCGACGAGGCCGTGCATATCGGGCCGTCGCCGTCGGCCGAGAGCTATCTCGTGATCGAGCGCATCGTGCAGGCCTGCAAGGACACCGGCGCGCAGGCGGTGCATCCGGGCTATGGCTTCCTGTCGGAAAACGCCGCCTTCATGAAAGCGCTGGACGACGCCGGCATCACCTTTATCGGCCCGGGCGAGTACGCGATCACCAGCATGGGCGACAAGATCACGTCCAAGAAGCTGGCGGATGAGGCTGGCGTCAGCACCGTGCCCGGCTACACCGGCATCATTGACGGGCCGGACCAGGCGGTCGAGATCGCCCGCGACATCGGCTACCCGGTGATGCTCAAGGCAAGTGCCGGCGGCGGCGGCAAAGGCATGCGCGTGGTCTGGAACGACGAAGAGTGCCGCGACGGCTTCACCCGCGCGACCAACGAGGCGGTATCCAGCTTCGGCGACGGGCGCGTATTCGCCGAGAAGTTCATCGAGGAGCCGCGACATATCGAAATCCAGGTGCTGGCCGACGGCCAGGGCCAGACGGTTTACCTCGGCGAGCGCGAGTGTTCGATCCAGCGCCGACATCAGAAGGTCATCGAGGAAGCGCCGTCACCGTTTCTCGATGAGAAAACGCGCAAGGCCATGGGCGAGCAGGCCGTGGCGCTGGCGCGCGCGGTCGATTACAAGTCTGCGGGCACCGTCGAATTCATCGTCGATGCCGACAAGAACTTCTATTTCCTGGAGATGAATACGCGGCTGCAGGTCGAGCACCCGGTGACCGAGCTGGTCACGGGTCAGGACCTGGTCGAGCTGATGATCCGCGTCGCCGCCGGCGAGAAACTGCCGCTGAGCCAGGACGATGTGAAGCTGACCGGCTGGGCCATGGAGGCGCGTGTCTACGCCGAGGATCCGTTCCGAAATTTCATGCCGTCGATCGGCCGACTGACTCGCTACCGGCCGCCGATAGAAAGCGACACCGTGCGTGTGGACACCGGCATCGAGGAAGGCTCCGAGGTGTCGATGTTCTACGACCCGATGATCGCGAAGCTGATCACCTACGGCGCGGACCGCAACGAGGCGATCGCGAACATGAACGATGCGCTGGATGCGTATTACATCCGCGGCGTGTCGCACAACATCAGCTTCCTGAACGCGCTTATGGCTCACCCGCGCTTCATCGAGGGCCGGTTGACGACCAATTTCATCGCCGAGGAGTATCCGGACGGCTTCCACGCGGCCGACGTGGTACACGACGATCCGGAACTGCCGCTGGCGATGGCGGCAATGGTGCACCGCAGCCTGATGGACCGGGCCGCAAAGCTCAGCGGTCAGCTGCCCAGTCACGAGCGGCAGGTGACACGCGACTACGTGGTAATCGTCGGGCGTGAACACCATCCGGTCAGCGTAGAACAGGTCAGCGACGGCTTCGAGGTCATCCAGGGCGGCATGCCGCTGCACGTAGTCACCGACTGGCGCCCCGGCGAAGCGCTGATCGAGGCCGAAGTCAACGGCCGGCGCGTGTGCTTCCAGCTCGACCGCGTTGGTCTGCGTTACCGTCTTTCTCACCGTGGCAGCCAGGTCGATGCGCTGGTGGTCACGCCACGCACCGCCGAACTCGCCCGGCTGATGCCGGAGAAGGTGCCACCGGACCTGTCGAAGTTCCTACTTTCGCCGATGCCGGGATTGCTGGTGCGCCTGGCCGTAGCCGAGGGCGACGAGGTCAAGGCCGGGGAGGAACTGGCGGTAGTCGAGGCGATGAAGATGGAGAACAGCCTGCGCGCGAACGAAGACGGCGTCATCGCGAAGGTACTCGCCGAACAGGGTCAGAGCCTGCAGGTGGACCAGCCGATTG
>CBFCXA010000265.1:0-3863 GCA_965601985.1 uncultured Chromatiales bacterium
AGCGAGAGACGCCGCGAGCAGGTTGCGAAGCTGGAAGGGCTGTTCACGCGTAGCGAAGCTCGCATTCTCCGTTAGGGCGATAACGTAATTATCCGACTCATTGGCCTTCAGTTCGACACCGGTCAGGCAGTCATTCAGTCGAATTACTTCACCCTGCTGCGGAAAATCGCAGAGGCCGCAGACATATTCCCGGGCGCGTCGATGATCGTTGAAGGGCACACCGACTCGACCGGCAGTGAAACGGTAAACCTTGCGCTCTCGGAGCGGCGGGCCAACTCGGTACGCGACTATCTCCTGGCGAACACCGTGCTGGGTGCATCTCAGGTCAAGGCAGTCGGCTACGGTGAGTCCCGGCCTATTGCCAACAACGAAACCGCCGCAGGCCGTGCCAACAACCGGCGCATCGACGTAGTGATAGTGCCTGATGCAACAACACGCTAAGCGAGCGCAGTAGTACAGACGGACCGGCCGCCTTCGGGCGGCCGGCTTTTTTTGGCCGAACCTCAGGCATCGCCGCGCAGCTGATCGAGGATTGCCGGGTTCTCCAGCGTCGAGATATCCTGGGTGATCTCCTCGCCGCGCGCGATCGCCCGCAGCAAACGGCGCATGATCTTGCCCGAGCGCGTCTTCGGCAGGTTGTCGGCGAAACGGATTTCTTCCGGCTTGGCGATCGCGCCCAGCTCCTCGCCGACCCAGTTGCGCAGCACGCCGGTCAGCTCGGCCGCCTCGTCGCCGGTCGGGCGGTCGCCGCGCAGCACCACGTAGGCGCAAACGCACTCGCCCTTGACCTCGTGCGGACGCCCGACCACGGCAGCCTCGACCACACGATCGTGCGCAACCAGCGCGGACTCGACTTCCATGGTGCCGAGCCGGTGACCGGACACGTTCAGCACGTCGTCGATGCGACCCATGATCCAGTAGTAGCCGTCCGCATCGCGATGCGCACTGTCGCCGGCCACGTAGTAACGATTGCCGAACATCTCCCAGTAGGTCTCGAGGTAACGCTGGTTGTCGCCCCAGACCGTGCGCAGCATCGCCGGCCACGGCTTCTTGATGACGAGAAATCCGCCCTCGTCGGGTGACGTGACCGGCTCGCCGGCTTCGTCGACGATATCGACGTCCATACCGGGCAGCGGCCGCGTGCAGGACCCGGGCTTGGTTGCCGTCACGCCGGGCACCGGCGAAATCACGATCCCGCCGGTCTCGGTCTGCCACCAGGTATCAACGATCGGGCAGCGTTCCTGGCCGATGACCCGGTGATACCACATCCAGGCTTCCGGGTTGATCGGCTCACCGACCGTGCCGAGCAGCCGCAGCTTCGACAGGTCGAACTGCGCCGGGATGTCGTCGCCGAGCTTCATCAGCGCGCGGATTGCGGTCGGCGCGGTGTAGAACACGGTCACCCCGTGCCGCTGGCAGATGCTCCAGAAACGCCCGCCGTCGGGAAAAGTCGGCGCGCCCTCGTACATTACGATGGTCGCGCCGGCCGCGAGCGGGCCGTAGGCAACATAGCTGTGCCCGGTGATCCAGCCTACGTCGGCGGTGCACCAGAATACGTCGTCGTTGTTCAGGTCGAAGATCAGCTGGTTGCTCAGCTTGGCGTGCAGCAGGTAGCCGGCGCTCGCGTGCTGAATGCCCTTGGGCTTGCCGGTAGAACCGGAGGTGTACAGCAGAAACAGCGGATGCTCGGCATTCAGTGCCACCGGCTCGCACTCGGCCGGCTGGCCGGCCACCACGTCGGACCACCACAAGTCACGACCCGACTGCATGCGGCAGCCGCAGTCGGCGCGCTTGAGCACGATGACCGTGCGCAGGCTCTCGCAGCCCT
This sequence comes from uncultured Chromatiales bacterium, assembly GCA_965601985.1. Classification (GTDB taxonomy): domain Bacteria; phylum Pseudomonadota; class Gammaproteobacteria; order Steroidobacterales; genus J054. The sequence continues at coordinate 1,829 of CBFCXA010000265.1, forward strand.
GTTCCAGCGCCTTGTCAGTCGCGGACTTCAGTTCGACGATCCTGCCGCCACGGTGGCCGCCATCGGCGGTAATCACCATTTTCGCGCCGGCGTCCTCGATGCGGTCGCGCAGCGAGTTGGCCGAAAAGCCGCCGAATACCACCGAGTGCACTGCGCCGATGCGCGCGCAGGCCTGCATCGCGATCAGTGCCTCAGGCACCATCGGCATGTAGATGATTACCCGATCGCCGGGCTCGATACCCTGGCTGCGCAAGGCATTGGCGAATCGACAGACTTCCGCCGTCAGCTCGGCGTAGCTGAGCGTTCTTTTGTCACCGCCCTCGCCCTCGAAAATGATCGCGGTTTTGTCGCCACGCTCGGCCAGGTGCACGTCCAGGCAGTTGCGCGACACGTTGAGCTCGCCGTCCGTGAACCAGCGGTAGTTCGGTGCCTGCGAGTCATCCAGCACCTGCGTAAACGGCGTATCCCAGTGCAGCAGGTCGCGTGCCAGCCCGGCCCAGTAGCCCTCGTGGTCTTCTGCCGCGCGCGCGTACATCGCATCGACATCCGCTGCGCTGAAACTGGCGGCAGAAACGAAATCGTCCGACGGCGGGAAGCGGCGCTGTTCCTTGAGTACCGAGTCGATGCCTGTGTCACTCATTTTTTTGCGACCTTCAGTGTTGTTATTGATCGGCCAGTAGACGGCGTAGCGTCTGCTCGACCTGGCCCAGGTAGCCCTGACCAAACAGGTTCAGGTGATTCAGCAGATGGTAGAGATTATAGAGGTCGATACGCGCTTCGAAACCCGGCGCAGGCGGCGAAACCTGCGAGTAGGCGGAGTAGAAACTGTCCGGGAATCCGCCGAACAGCCGGGTCATCGCCAAGTCTGCTTCCCGGTCGCCGATGTACACCGCGGGGTCGAAAATGACCGGCCTGCCGCCCGCCAGCGCGCCCCAGTTACCGCCCCAGAGGTCCCCATGCAGTAACGAGGCCCGGGGTATCTCGTCGAAAAACTCCGGCAGGCGCGCCAGCAGCTTCCGTCCGAGGCGCTGCAGTTCACCGGCAAAGCCGTTGCGCGCCGCAAGCTCGAACTGAAATCCCAACCTTTTGTCGCGCAGAAAACCGATCCAGTCGCCGGTGGTACCGTTCGGCTGTGGCGTGCTGCCAATGAAGTTGTCGCGCGGCCAGCCGAATTCCGTCATCGGGCGGCCGTGCTGCTCGGCCAGGCGCCGGCCGAGTTCCGCTGCGGCCGCGTCGCGATCGCCGGCGAAATCCAGGTATTGCAGCAACAGGTAGGACTGAGCGGCCACGACACCGCTGGCCAGCGGCCGTGGCACGCTGATGCAGCCACAGTCAGACAAAGCCGCCAGCCCGTCTGCCTCCGCGTCGAACAGATCGGCCAGCTCCGCGGCCTGGGTTTTCAGGAAGTAGCGTTCGCCACCGCGGGTGAGCAGGCTGAAACTCGCGCTGATCGAACCGCCGCCGACCGGGCGGACGCTGTCGATCTCCCCGGTGACCGGCTCCAGCGCTGCACGCAGTTCCGGCGTCATGCCGCTGCAACTAGTAGTGATCGGCGATGCGCTCGGCCTGGCGGCGCAGCGACGAACCGAAGCCGAAGCTGTCGTAGTGGCGATTCAGTTCGTCCAGCGCCGGCGCCTGTCGCTGCACGCTGGCCTCGCTGGTGTCGATCGGCGCATCACAGCGAATGCGCGCGAGTTCCCGGCTGAGCTCCGCCTGCTCGCGATGCTCGGCCAGCCTCGCGCCGAGTTTCTTCGCCCCACGCAGCGGCAGCTCCGCAACCCGTTCCAGGTTGTCGTAGAGGTCTTCCAGGTCGTGGAAGCGGCCGAGCAGCGCCGAGGCGGTCTTGGGCCCGACACCCGGCACGCCCGGAATATTGTCGACGCTGTCGCCGGCCAGGCCCAGGTAGTCGGGCATCTGCTCGGCGCGCACGCCGAACGCGTCGCTGACCTGGTGATGGGCGATGGTTTTCTTGCCACTGAAGTCCCAGAAGCGATCGCCGTCTTCGAGCAGCTGCAACAGGTCCTTGTCGCGACTG
>CBFCXA010000266.1:0-3862 GCA_965601985.1 uncultured Chromatiales bacterium
TCGAGGTTCAGCAAACCCAAGACACGTCGTGTCTGCTGCTCGAGGTCGGCTACGATCAACCGGCGGAGCTGCCGCGCATGCGGGAAACGCTGGCCGCGGGCGGTTTTGGCGATGCCCAGGTGCAGAACTTCGGTACGGCGCGCGACGTGATGATCCGTGTATTGCCGCGGGAAGGCGTGGAGAGCGGCAAGGTCGGCGAGCAGATCCTGGGCCTGCTGGAGCGCGAAGACCGCAGCGTCGAATTGCGCCGGGTTGAGTTCGTCGGCCCGCAGGTTGGCGAGGAACTGACCGAGCGCGGCGGGCTGGCGATGATTTTCGCGCTGCTGATGATCCTCATCTACATCATCATCCGCTTCCAGTGGAAATTTGCGGTCGGGTCGGTGGCCGCGCTGGTGCACGACGTGCTGCTGACGCTCGGCGTGTTTTCCGTGCTGCAGCTACCCTTTGACCTGTCGGTGCTGGCCGCGATCCTCGCGGTGATCGGCTACTCGCTGAACGACACCATCGTGGTGTTCGACCGCATTCGCGAGAATTTCCGGCGCGTGCGCAAGGACGGCCCCGAGGCGATCATGAATACCTCGGTCAACCAGATGCTCGGCCGTACCGTAATTACCAGTATGACCACGCTGCTGGTGCTGCTGGCGCTGCTGTTCCTGGGCGGTGAAGCCGTGCGCGGCTTTTCGCTGGCGCTGATCGTCGGCGTGGTCGTCGGTACGTATTCTTCTATCTACATCGCGAGTGCGACCGCGCTGGCCTTGAACGTGACGCCGCAGGACCTGCTGCCGCCGAAAGTCGAGGAAGACGAAGTCGAAAGCATGCCCTGACGGGCGCTCGACTCAGGCTGGTATCGAACGCAACAGCGCGCTGAGCGCGGCATGTACTTTCGGCGAGCCGCCGACGATGTTGCCGGTCTCCATGTAGTCACGACCTCCGTCCAGCTCCGAGAGCAGCCCGCCGGCCTCCTGCACGATCAGTGCACCCGCGGCGATATCCCAGGGCTTGAGGCCGAACTCCCAGAAGCCGTCCAGCCGGCCCGCTGCGAGGTAGGCGAGATCCAGCGCCGCGGCCCCCGGGCGACGGATACCGGCGGTCTCGCTCAGCACGCTGCCGAGCATGCGCAGGTAGCGGTCCAGCCACTCGCCGCTGGAGCGGTAGGGGAAGCCGGTACCGATCAGTGCGCCGTCCAGTGTTCTCTGGCTGCTCACGCGAATACGCCGGCCGTCTAGCTGCGCGCCGCCGCCGCGCTCGGCGGTGAAAAGTTCCTGGCGCATCGGGTCGTAGACCACGCCGACTTCCAGCACGCCGCGGACCTTGAGCGCGATTGATACAGCGAAGACCGGAAATCCGTGTACGAAGTTGGTCGTGCCATCCAGCGGGTCGATGATCCACAGGTGATCGCCGTCGCCGTGGGCGCCCGACTCCTCAGCGAGAAACGCATGCGACGGGTAGCGCTCGCGGATGCTCTCGATGATGATCGCTTCGGCCGCTTCGTCGACCTGGGTGACAAACTCGTTGCGGGCCTTGCTGCGAATCTCCAGCCGGTCGGCGCGGTTGAAGTAACCGGCTGCCGTGTCGCCGGCTTTGCGCGCGGCCTGCACGGCGGTGTTGAGCAGAGCTTGCATCGCTTGGGGTCCGGACGGCGAGCGGGCGCGTATTGTACGGGCTTGCGCGGCCGGCGCCACCCGGCGCAGGGGTACAATGCGCGCACTTCGTCTGCCGGCCCCGTCGTGTCTTTACAGCAAGTCCGATTCGTACTCAGTGAAACGTCCCATCCGGGCAACGTTGGCGCCGCGGCGCGTGCGATCAAGACCATGGGCTTCGACCGGCTGGTGCTGTCGCAGCCGGCCTGTGAGATTGGCGACGAAGCGCGCGCGCGGGCATCCGGTGCGGCCGATGTGCTGGACCGGGCGAGCACTACCCGGAGCCTCTCGGAAGCGGTGGCCGACTGCGGCCTGGTGATCGGCGCTAGTGCGCGCCGGCGCAGCAACAACTGGCCGGAACTCGACCCGCGCGAATGTGCCGCCCGCGTCGCCGAGTCCCGGCACGCCGGTCCGGTCGCGCTGGTGTTCGGCCCGGAACGCGCGGGCCTGCGCAACACCGACCTGGACCTGTGCAATGCGCTGGTCTACATCCCCAGCAACCCGGAATACAACTCGCTGAATCTGGCCATGGCCGTGCAGCTGATTGCCTACGAACTGCGGCTTGCGCTGATCGACGAGGTGCCTGCGCCCGCGCCTGCTCATCCGCCGGCGACCGCCGGTGACATGCAGCACTTCTACGAGCACCTGGAGCGGGTGCTGCTGGCCAGCGGTTTTCTCGATGCCGGCAATCCGCGCCACCTGATGCGTCGTCTGCGGCGTCTGTTCAACCGCGCCGAACTCGACGCCAACGAGCTCAACATCCTGCGCGGCATGCTGAGCGCGCTGGTGCCGGGCTCCGGAAAACGGGACATGGCGCCGCCGGAGCCGGAAGCCGATTCACAATGAGCGCGGTGTATCTCGACTACGCGGCCAGCACGCCGATCGATCCTGTCGTGGCCGACGCAATGGATCAGTGCCAGCGTTCGGTTGCCGGCGGGGCCAATGCATCGGCGGTCAGTCACGCGCCCGGGCGCGAAGCGGCGGTACTCGTCGAGCGCGCTGCCGGTCAGTGCGCCGCACTGATCGGTGCAGATCCGGCCGAGCTGGTCTGGGTCTCCGGGGCAACGGAAGCGGACAACCTGGCCATCGTGGGTGCAGCCCGCTTCCGCGCGGCACGCGGACGGCACATCGTTACCGCACTGAATGAACATCCTGCGGTGCTGGAGAGCTGCCGTTATCTCGAGCGCAATGGTTCCGCGGTGACCTACCTGCGACCCGACGAGCAGGGGCTGTTCAGCCCGGACCAGCTCGCCGAGGCGCTGCGCAGGGACACCATCCTGGTCAGCCTGATGCACGTGAACAACGAGACCGGTGTGTACCAGGATATTGCCGCGCTGGGCGAGGTCTGCCGCGACCACGGTGCACTGTTTCATGTAGACGCGGCGCAGAGTGCCGGACGCCTGGCGATCGACGTGCGCGCGCTCAAGGTCGATCTGCTGTCGCTGTCGGCACACAAGATGTATGGCCCGAAGGGCATCGGCGTCCTGTTCCTCGACGCTGATCGCATCCGGCGGGTCGAGCCGCTGCTTCACGGCGGCGGACAGCAGCGCGGCCTGCGGCCGGGGACCTTGCCGACGGCGCAGATCGTCGGCATGGGCCTGGCTGCCGAACTGGCCGCGCAGGGCCTGGCCGAGGAGCCGGTGCGCGTCGCGGCGCTGCGCGATCGTCTGTGGCAGGCTCTTACCGATGTCGACGGCCTGCTGCTCAATGGCCATCCCGATCGACGCGCCTGCCACATTCTGAATTTCAGCGTAACCGGCGTGGCGGGCGAGAGCCTGTTGCTGGAACTGGACGGGCTGGCGCTGGCCAGCGGCTCGGCCTGCGCCAGCGCCACTGATGAGCCCTCTCCGGGCCTGCGCTTGCTGGGCCGCGATGATCAGCTGGCGCAAAGCTCGCTGCGGATCAGCCTGGGCCGCGGCAGCGATGCCGACCAGGTCGACTACGCGGCCGCCGAGATACGTCGAGGTATCAAGCGCTTGCGCGCGATTGCCGAGGGGCCGCGCCGGGCGCATGCCTGACAGCCGCTATTCGCCGCAGGTGCTGGAGGCCTTCCGGAGGCCGCGCCATTCGGGCCCGTTGGCCGGAGATTCCGGCCTGATGATCGACGGCGCCGCGGGCGAGCGGCGCACCGGTACCGCGGTGCGCTTTGGCTTGCGGGTCGAGCAGGGCGTGCTGGATGGCGGTGCCTGGGGTGCCTATGGCTCACCCTACGTGCTGGCCGG
>CBFCXA010000267.1:0-3861 GCA_965601985.1 uncultured Chromatiales bacterium
CATCGTCATCGGCGTCGCTGGCAGACAGCTCGATGACCAGGCTGTCGCCCTCGGTTACCGACCGGTTACCGATCGGTGACAGCACCGGCGGTGTATTGCCTGTCGCAATTGCCGGCTCCAAGGTCTGACCGAATACCTCAGTCGCCAATGCAACAGCTACGAGGCACTTCAGAAACCAAGAAAGACTTCCAGCGGGTAGCGACCCCACGGACACTAGAAATTCCCTTTTCTTGTTATTAGTTCATTGTTGTTTCGCGAGCAGGCCGTCGCGGTACGGCAACACGTCAATTTTATAACATGCGGATATGTCGGGTCCTGAATTAATGCAACATAACAATGATTCTTGTCGCGAGCCTTCGCCGTTGACCGAAGTGTCGTTCCGTTGCCATCAGACGACGCACGCAAGTGGCACCAGCGGCGAGTACTCTGATCGCGGCTGCTCGAGCGCTGAGCCGACCTCGACGTCCCGGTGAACGGATGATCAACGGTCCTGTTGTTCCTACAGTTGTCCCACCATCCGCAGGAACAGTTCACCGGCGTCGAAAACCCGCGCACCTGTATTCGCCGGGCTGGTGTTACGCGTCCGGTGGCGATACCCGAGCGCCATGCGCAGGTAGCGAGTCAGGTAGTAGGTTCCGCCGAGCCGAAACTCGATGAGTTCGTCTTCACGCTCCAGATTTTCGAACTCGTCTTTGCCGATCCCGATAGCCGCGTTCAGCACCAGGTTACCCGACAATTCGTGATCTGCCGACAACGACAGGCGTGACTTGCTGATCGCGGAGGCGCCGAACACGATGGTGCTTTCGATGTGCCGCCGCCCTGCGATACTCAGTGTCGTCGCGTTGTTGATGTCCCACCTGATATCCGCGCCGAACGTCGGGCCGCCGGCCGTGCCGAACCTCTGGTCGGCGAAGTCGCGCTCGAAATAGCCGAGGTAGGCCTCACCGACAGTATTGCCGCTGAAGTCGAGCAGCATGCCCAGTCGCGCTTCGATGCCTTCGGAGCTTCGCTGAAAACCATCGCGGTCTTTGCGCTGCTCATACTCAGTCGAGTCGAAGCGCGTCTCAACGTAGGCAGCGTAAGCGGGTGAGAAAGCGTAGCCCAGGCGCAGACCCACGTCGGCACTGCTGCGGTCGCGATCATCGTTGCTCATGGCCCTGGTGCGCAGCGGCAGCAACGTGTCGTCGTAGTCAGTTGTCGTGTAGCTCAGGTCGCCACGCAGCATGAGCCGGCCAGGCAGGTAGCTATACGCAACTGCGGCCCGGTCGGTACGGAACTCGGTCAGGCGCGTGCACAGGATCTCGTCGTTGTAGTGAGTGCAGCCCAGGTCGTCGGGCGAAGCGCGCTCCTGGTGGAGTCGAGCGACACGCAGTTCGCCCTCGATTTCCCCCGGTCCCAGATCCCGGCGCGTGACGGCCCACAGGCGCGCGTCATGGTAACTCTCGGTTTCCCGGTCGGCGAAGCGGGCCAGATCGGCGTTGGCGCCGACCTCGACGAGGTGCCGTTCCGAGCGCGATTCGAGCAAGATCTGCGGGCTGACAAGAAACGCAGTGTCGTCGATCCTGAGCTCATTGTCGGCGAGTACGTTGTTCGAGTAGCGCACTTCGCCGCCGACTCGAGGCAGCAGAGTCATTTTGCCCACGGCAATGCCGTTCGCGTCGTAGCCGGGCCGGGCGCGATTAGCGACACTTTCCCCGCTCGCCAGTGTCTGGGCGGCCGCCTGAAAGGCGCCGAGGCACAGCAGCGTCAGCAGGAATGCTAACGCGGGTCGCAGCGCGTGGATTCTAATCGACCGCATGGGCTTTCTGCCCGCTTGTTGTTCTTCTTGTTGCGCGATCAGCGGATCGCGTGAATGCGGCCGAGCCGGTGTCCGGATTCTTGCCGCTAATTTCGCTGACGAGCCTAACGTTGCTCGGTCAGCGGGTCCTCCGTTTTAGACATAAACGACCGTGTTGGATCGAAGAACTGTGATCGATCACACGAAACGGCAACGCCGAAGCGGCGAACGCGGTACCTGACTGTCGCATCGGGCCTTTGCTGGGACTGCACGATCCGCCGAGCAGCGGATTCAGCATCGCTCGCGGCATCCCGATCTGATAATCCGGTCTACACTCGCCTCTAAGAGGAGGGGGTTGATGTCCGCATGGATACGCAAGCGGCCGCTGCTGGCCTACGGGCTGCTGGCCTATGGGTTTACCTGGACGATCGCTTCGCCGCAGCTGCTGGCCAGCCGCGGCCTGATCAGCGCACCCGATCTGCACTGGCTCGAACCGCTGGCCGCGTTCGGGCCATTTGTCGCTGGTATGCTGGTCGCCCGCGCGCTGGACGGCCGGGACGGTCCGCGCCGGATCCTGCGGAGCCTGGTGCACTGGCGGGTCGGCTGGGGGCCGGCGGTTCTGGCCGTGCTCAGCCCGGTCGTGCTGCTGGTAATGGCGATCGCCGGAGTGGCCGCTACGGCGGGACTGGAGATCGATGCCGAACGGCCCCAGTTGCTGCGGCTGTCGACCACCGCCGGCCTGTTTCAGCTGATCCTGGTCGGCGCGCTCATCCAGGCCTGGGGTGAGGAGCCTGGCTGGCGCGGCTTCATGTTGCCTCGTCTGCGTGCGGCACGCGGGCCGCTGATGGCCAGCCTGATACTGTTCCCGGTCTGGCTGCTCTGGCACCTGCCTTTCTTCCTCAGTCGTCCGGAATTCGGGCTGCCGCAATGGCTGGGTTTCTCCGCCGGCATCCTGTCCGCTGCAATCTGGCTGACACTGGTCTGGGATGCCACCGGTAGCGTGCTGATGGCACTGCTGTGGCATGCAGTGGTGAATATCTGTCGCGGCGTGGCACTGGCGCTGTCACCGACCTTGTTTCTCGCCATCAGCAACAGCGTGCTGATCGGCGCGATCGTGATCGTTGTTTTCTGGTGCCTTCGCAGCCGACGTGACCGGGCATCCGCTGTTCGCCAGTCGGATTCGCGGCAAGGCCCGGACTGAGGGCGAATCCGCAGCGGACCGAGTGTGCGAACCCCTTTTCATGCGCCTTCTTGACCCGCTTCCTGGCCGCTACCGCGGGGGCCAGCATACCCTCTGGTTTGCGCTGGCCTTCTCGGCTGCATTCACACTGCTGACGTGGCTGGTCGCCGGATGGTTGCTCGAACCGCGGGTACTGGCGCCGGACCGGCCGGGTATGTGGTACGAGTGGCAGCTCATGGAGCCCAGCCTCTGGTCCCGTGGTACGGCCTGGGGTGGCTATCTGCTGCATCAGCTGAGTATCTGGACCCTGATCTGGGTGGCCCAGCGTCGCCGCCCTGCGTACACGCAAGGCTTGCATGACTTCAATCGCTGGGCACTGGGCGCCACTACCTTGTTCATGATGCTGCACCTTCTTCAGACCTGGGCTTTTTATGACGGACTGGCCCAGGACGTGCCGGAGTGGACGGCGCAGTGGTCCGTGATCGTCCTGCTGGTCGTGGTGCTGATGATGGAAAACCAGCGTCGCGGCCTGGTGCTGGGCCGGCCGCTGGGCTTCGTGACCGAAGCTGCGCGCGGCCTGCGCAAGTACCATGGCTACTACTTCGCCTGGGCCACGATCTATACCTTCTGGTACCACCCGATGCTGGCCACGCCCGGCCACCTGTTCGGCTTCGTCTACATGTTCCTGCTGCTGCTGCAGGGCAGCCTGTTCTTCACCCGCGCCCACACCAACCGCTACTGGACGACCTTTCTCGAGTTCATGGTACTGGTGCATGGCGTCATGGTGGCGGTAGCTAACGGCGACGGCTGGCCCATGTTCCTGTCGGGCTTCGCCGGCATCTTCGTGCTCAGCCAGATGCAAGGTCTCGGCCTGTCCCGCGGCCTGCGCTGGATCATTGGTCTC
>CBFCXA010000268.1:0-3843 GCA_965601985.1 uncultured Chromatiales bacterium
GTGTATTCAGCATCCTGGACGAGAAGGAGGAGATCGATACCGGCAGCTATCACCCGGAGCGCGTAAACGGGCACGTCGAATTCCGCAACGTCAGCTTCAGCTATTCCGATGAAAAGGGCAAAGTCCTGCGCGAGATCGAACTCGATGTGCCGCCGGGAGAAATGCTGGCCATCGTCGGGCGATCCGGCAGTGGCAAGTCGACGCTGGTGAACCTGCTGCCACGCTTCTACGAGCCCAATTCCGGCACGATCCTGCTCGACGGGCGCCCGCTGACCGATTACTCGCTGACCGGTCTGCGCGACCAGATAAGCCTGGTCAGCCAGGAAGTCGTGCTGTTCGCGGACACCATTGCCAATAACATCGCCTACGGCGGTCTCAGTGGCGCCGATCGCTCGGCCATAGAGCAGGCCGCGCACGCGGCACACGTGGACGAATTCGCAAACCAGCTGCCGGACGGGCTGGACACGATGGTCGGTGAACGCGGCGTGTTGCTGTCCGGAGGACAACGACAACGCATCGCGATTGCCCGCGCCCTGCTGAAGAACGCGCCGCTGCTGATTCTGGACGAGGCGACCTCGGCCCTGGACACACAGTCGGAACGGCACATCCAGCACGCGCTGGAACAGCTGGTGCTGAATCGTACGACGCTGGTGATCGCGCATCGCCTGTCGACGGTCGAGAACGCTGACCGGATCATCGTGATGTCGGAAGGTCGTATCGTCGAGCTTGGCAGCCACGCCGAGCTGCTGGCCCAGGAAGGTCGCTACGCCGCGCTGCATCGGATGCAGTTCCGCGATGAAATTGAGTGAACTTGCCGCGTCGGTCGAGCGCAGCTGGTACACGGATTCGTCGCTGACGCCGTGGCTGCGCCCGTTTGCGTCCGCGTTCGGCGGTATCGCGGCCGCGCGCAGACACGCATTTCGCGCCGGTTGGCTGCGTCAGCAGCACATCGGCGCACCGGTGGTCGTGGTCGGCAACATTACCGTCGGCGGTACCGGCAAGACCCCGGTAGTTGCCTGGATCGCGGAGCAGCTGGATGCAGCCGGTCGGCGCCCGGCGATCGTCAGTCGTGGCTATGGCGGGCGCGTCGGTGCCGGACCGCACATGGTCCAGGCGGACGACCCGGCCGAACTGGTCGGCGACGAGCCGCTGTTGCTCAGGCGCCGGACGGGTCTGCCGGTCTGCGTGGGCAGCGATCGGGCCGCGGCTGCCAAAGCCCTGGTGGTGCAGGGCGCGAGTTCCATCGTGTCGGACGACGGGCTGCAGCACTACGCACTCGCCCGCGACCTGGAAATCGCCGTGCTGGACAAGCAGCGCATGACCGGCAACGGTCTGCTGCTGCCCGCGGGGCCGCTGCGGGAAGCGACAGATCGGCTGAACAGTGTCGACCTGTTGTTGATCAACGGCGATCTGCAACCGGAGCGGGGTTACGGTTTTGTACTCGAGCCGGGCCGGCTCAGGTCCCTGGACGGCGTGCGCGAGTTGCCATTGAGCGCCTTTGCCGGTCGGCGCGTCTGGGCCGTTGCCGGCATTGGCAATCCGGCGCGCTTTGAGCAGACGCTGCAAGCGGCTGGGATCGAAAGCTCGCTGGTCGCGCTGCCGGATCACGGCGTGACCGACCTCGCGGGACTGTGCGCCAGGGCCGAACAGCCGATCGTCATGACGGAAAAAGACGCGGTCAAGTATCCCGGCTCGGCAGTCGCCGATGCCTGGTATCTGCCGGTCAGCTTCGCGCCTGCCGACGACACCCGCGAGGCGCTGGCCGCAAGCCTTGCGCAGCTGTTCGTCGATGCGCCAGCGGGCGCCCCTGGCGAAACGGAGGTGGCATAGAGTGACGGTCTTTCACGTGGTGATACCGGCGCGCTTTGCGTCCAGCCGCTATCCGGGCAAGCCGCTGGCAATGCTCAATGGCCGTCCGATGATCGACTGGGTGATTCAGGCTGCGTTACGCGCCGGCGCCGACAGTGTCGCCGTGGCTACCGACGATGAGCGTATTGCGCATAGCTGCCGGCGGTCGGGTGCAGACGTGCAGATGACGTCGGCCACCCACCTGTCGGGCACCGATCGGGTGGCGGAAGTCGCCCGTGTACGCGGCTGGCGCGACGACCAGATCGTGGTAAACCTGCAGGGCGACGCGCCCTGTACCCCGCCGGAGAGCATTCGCCAGGTCGCCGCTTTGCTGGATGCCGATCCTTCTGCATCGATGTCGACGCTCTGTGTGCCGCTGATCGAAACGGCGGATTTCATCGATCCCAACGTGGTGAAAGTAGTAGCTGATCGTGACGGTCGGGCGCTTTACTTCAGCCGCAGCCCGATCCCGGCGCCGGGCCACGGCAGTGACGAATTACCCGAACTGGCGCGCCGGCACCTGGGCATTTATGCCTACCGGGTCGGCGTGCTGGCCGAGTTGACGGCAACGCCCGCATGCTATCTTGAGCAGGTGGAGAAACTCGAACAGCTTCGAGCGCTCTGGCTGGGCATGCGCATCCAGGTCGCCGATGCCGGGGAGATGCACGGACCCGATGTTGACACGCCTGAAGACCTGGATCGGGCGGCTGCGTTCCTCGCCGGAAGCCAGCGAGGCAGCTGAGGAGGACGTCAGCCTGGATCACTCTGACGCCGACTTACGCGTGCTCATGGTCTGCATGGGCAACATCTGTCGCTCGCCGATGGCCGAGGGCGTGCTGCGGCTGCGTCTTTCCGAACGCGCGCCGGAACGCAAGGTGTTCGTGGATTCGGCCGGTACGCACGGCTACCACGCCGGCTCGCCGCCGGATCCGCGTGCGCAGACAGCGGCCGGGCGGCGCGGTGTGCCCATCGAGCAACTGCGCGCGCGTCGCGTGGAGGTCGAAGACTTCGAAATCTTCGATCTGCTGCTGGCCATGGACCTGGAAAACCTCGCTCATCTGCAGGAGCTCGCGCCGCAGGGACAGGCGCACAAGGCGCGATTGCTGCTCGAGTACTCCGTCGAGCGCCGCGGCGGGGAAGTACCCGATCCGTATTACGGCGGAGAGACCGGTTTCGAGCGCGTGCTGGACATGCTCGAGGAAGCCATGGACGGTCTGCTGCCCGAGATCGAGCGGCTGACCCGGGGCAGCCGCTCCCCCTGAGACATTTCTCAGACGCTGTCTTTACGGTCGCCGCGGGGCGCGTCACCAGATTCCGAAGACCAGACGGTGTAGGACTTGCCGCCGCCGCCCTGCATGGCTTTTTCGAACGGCAGCAGCCGCTCGCCGTCACCAGAGGATGGTTTCGACGACGGAGCCTCAGGCTGGCTCGGCGGCGGCTGGCGGTCGACGGCCTTTGCTGCCTGATCCGCGGCCGGCGGCTTTGGCTCCGCCGCTTGTTTCGGCGGCGCCGATTCGCCTGCTGACGGCCGGCGTTCCGGTGATGCATCTCTCGCTGGCGCAGTTTTCGCAGGCGCCGGCGCTTCCGGTATGGTTTTTTCTCCGCTGGTAGTCTCGGTCGCGGATTCCTTCGCCGGTCCGTTGGCGTTCTGCGACTTGCCACCGCGCCGGCGCCGCCGCCGGCGCGGTTTCTTGTCGCCGTCGCGGTTTGCACTGGCTGCCTGCCCATCGCCGTTGCCAGCGGTCTTGTCCCTGGCTTTTTCTTCCGGCTTGCTGTCCCGCCGGGCGTCAGGCTTGTTCGCCTGCCTGTCTTCCGACTTTCTCTCGCCCTGCCGTCCGTCGCCGCGGCGCTTTCGGCCACGTTGCTGCGATTTCCCGCGGCCCCGTGACTGGCTTTCCTGGCGCTTGCCGCCACGGGACTGCGCCTCGCCGCGGCGTCGCGTTGAGTTGTCGCGTCTCGGCGTCCGTCGCTCGCGCTCCGGTTCCCCGGCCGGCT
>CBFCXA010000269.1:0-3827 GCA_965601985.1 uncultured Chromatiales bacterium
CGGGTAGGCCACCGACACGTATTTTTCGCCGCCGAAGTAGCTGGACACGTTCAGGATGACGCCGGAGCCGCGCGCCTGCATGCGCGGCGCGAACTTGCGGATCAGCGAGTAATTCGAGATCAGGTTCGCCTCCATGGTGGTGTCCCAGGCATCGAGGCTCATGTCCACGACCATCTCTTCGGCACCGGCAATGCCGGCGTTGTTGATCAGAAAGTCGAGTTCACCGAACAGCCGGACCGTCTGGTCGTACAGGTGCTGGAGCGCATTCTCGTCGCCCACGTCGATGCCGGACAGCACCAGCACGCGTTCTTCCGGGCGCGCATAGCCGACGCCGCGCAGTTCCGCGATGATGTCGTCGCGCGCCGCCTCGAGCTTGGCCGAACTGCGCGCAGCCAGCAGCACGCGGGCACCGGCCATCGCCAGGTAGCGGCCCAGCTGCAGTCCAATCCCTAAGCTGCCGCCGGTGATCAGCGCGGTCTTTCCGTGATGCAGGCCGGGCAGCACACGCTGTATGGACATCGGCATCGCCGACTTGCCTGTCGCGCGCGAGATGCTCTTGGGCACCCACAGGTTGATCGGATCCATCTTGCGCACGCCGTTGTTGAGCGTGGCGGTCCAGTCGGCCGAGAAGGCCAGGTTGTCTGCTTCTGCGTTGTCGTAGCGAACCAGCTGGTTCGGCACGCTGACCCAGCCCCATGCGCCTTTCTCGACCTCATGACGTTCCTCGAATCGCCACACGCGGATCAGCTCTTCCACCGCCGCGCGTTTGATGTCGTTGAGGCGATTGCCGTGGCCGTCGTCCGGGTTGGTCACGAAGGTCACCGGCGGGGCTTCCCGTTGTGGTTTCCAGCTGGCCAGGTTGCGCGCGAGCGCTGAGGCGAAGGCCACCGGCGCGACGATTTCGTTCTCGACGAAGGCCGCCACGTCGTCGTCGTCCGCAGTACTGAGCGAGTAGCCGTGCTGGCCGTTCGGCGTGGCCGGCAGCACGATCACACCGTCCAGCCGGCCGAAATGATCGACCAGGAACTGGAACACGCGCGCGACCGACTCGGGTCGCAGCGGGTCGAGATGCTGGACGTGAATCGCGCTGCCGTCCATCGACTGCACACGCGAACGGGCGTGGCCCACAGCGTTCAGCGTGCGAAAACCCATAACCACCCGTGCGCCGCGCTCGCGGTTGCGCTCGGCAAACACCATGGCCTCGTCGATATCCGCGCCGCCGAGGATCAGGATCACGTTGTCGCGCAGATCGACCAGGCGGTTGTCCGGCCAGGACACCAGTTTCGAGCGGCTCTGTGCCGGCACCTGCATGCCGTTGGTCACTTCGAAGGAGTGCCCGGAGAAGGCCGCGGATTCCGACGACGCCAGCCACAGAATCGTGTTCGCCACGTCGGCCGGTTCCGGGTAGATATAGTCGAGCTTGCCGTCCTCATCGGCGCGTTTGGCGATCATCAGGTCGGTGAACTCGCCCGAAGTACTGCCGCAGGGCAGGCCCTGCAGCTCGTCCATCGCCGCGAATACCTTGTCGATGCGCTCGGACTTGATCGGGCCCGGAAACACCGTGTTGACGCGGATGCCTTTGTCGCTACCCAGTTCCCGGGCCAGGCCGAGCGACAGCGCATTAAGTCCCGACTTCGGCACCACGTACGGGATGCGCCCGAAATAGCGCGCGCGGGAGAAAATCGTCGACACGTTGATGATCGATCCGCCCGGCGACATCTGCGGCACGGCCGCGCGGACCATGTTCCAGGGCCCGCCGAGCAGGTTCATCGACGACTCGAACATGGTCATGTCGTCGTTCAGCGCCTTCTTCTCGGCAGAATTGAACGGGATGCGCCGCAGCGTGCGCTTCGGGCCGGCAGCGCCGGCATTGTTGATCAGAACATCGATCGCGCCGAAGCGCTCGACCGCCGCAGCAATGATCTGCCGGCAGACTTCCGGATCCGCGCAGTCTCCCGCGACGATGAGCATGCGGGCCGGATCATGGCCTTCTGCGGCCAGCTCGTCGCGGAACTGCTCGAGACGGTCCTGGCTGCGGCCGGTCATGACCAGCGAGGCACCCTCGGCAAGCAGTCGCCGGGTGATGAACTGGCCGATATTGCCGGCGGCGCCGGTCAGGATCACCGTGCGGCCGCCTACGCGCCCGCCGTTCTGTGTCTTGTTATTCATCGCAGGGTTCCCGCAGAGCCGGTATCGATCCGGCCGAGTGTTTCGCCGCGCGCCTCGGCGTCGCGGATAGCCCAGGCCCTGTACAGTTCGTCACGGGTCTTGAGACCGAGGCGGGGCAGGGCGTGTATGGCGACATAGTTCGCACCGGCGTGGCGGTTTTCCCACATCGCCTGGTGGGCATCGGGCAGTTCATCGAGGCGCACCGGTACCGGCGGCACGATGTCGAGCATGCCGGCGGCGATGCGTTCCTGGACCTCGGCAAACTGCCGCGCGGTGTTCAGATGGGTGCCGCGAATTTCCGCTGTCGGCATGATGATCCGGCGCTGGCGCATCCAGACCTGTGGCGCGTAGAAGCTCAGGCGCCGACCACCGAGATCCTCGGCATAGACCACCGAGCCGGTGTTCGGCTTGACCAGCGAAGTGGCCAGCGTGAGCCCGTCGCGGCCGGCGCGTTCGAAGATCACGTCCGGCAGGCCGCGACGGTCGAGCGTGCTGCGCAGCAGTGGCGCGATCGCCGAGCCGATCGGTTTGAGTGTGCGATCTGAGAAGCGACGCACGGCCTCCTTGAAAGCGGCCGATTCGGTGAACGGGTTCGGCATCGGGGCCAGCGGCCCCGGGGGCTCGAAGTCCTCGCCCAGTCGGCGACGAATTTCTTCCAGGCTGACCACGCCGGTGAATTGCGCGCCGAAACCTAATGACGCGACGAACTCCCGCTGCGCGATCGTATCGGTAACCACGGCAACGCGTGCGCCCAGCGAGCAGCCGACTTCGATCGCCTCGATGGCCGCGGGATCGACGATACCGTCGTCGACTCCCGGGCCGTACACGACCAGCAGCGCATTGCCGGCCCGCAGCCCGCCGCGCTCGAGCATGCTCTGCGTGCGCGCGTTGCCGGCTTTGCCCATGAAAGAGAACCGATACCCCGAAGACGCGCCGAAAAAAGTCAGCACGCCGTTTTCTCCCAGGACCTGAAAGGAGCGGGCGAATGCACGTTCGCCGGCATGCGATACGACGTAGTCGATCGGACCGCCGGCCAGCGAGGAGGCTTCGTTGGCGAACGCCTCGCCAGCCGCTTCCCAGCTGGCCCAGTCAGCCGGGTCGTCAGGTACCGGCGTAAAGATTTCCGCCCAGCGCGGATCCTTGCGATTAACCGCTGCCCCGCCGTACTCGCGCACGCGCTCGGCGCGCT
This sequence comes from uncultured Chromatiales bacterium, assembly GCA_965601985.1. GTDB lineage: Bacteria > Pseudomonadota > Gammaproteobacteria > Steroidobacterales > J054. Next base: position 3,359 of record CBFCXA010000269.1, read on the forward strand.
CCTCCGATGAGACCATGCCGACCACCGGCAATCCGGACTGCCGCGCGCTGCGCAGGCACTCCAGCCCGGTGCCGGTCGATGCCCCTTCGACGAACAGTCGCTTGCCCGCCGACACGCCAAGCGTGTGGTACAGCGCGCGGTGAATGGTGCCCAGCGTTAGACCGTAGGAGCCGGCTTCTTCGATGGTCTGCCCGGCGACCTTCGGGTGCAGCTGCGGCCCCTGTACGACCAGGAACTGGGCGTGGCTGCCGTCATTGATCTCGTAGCCCTGGATGTGGAAATTCGCGGCCATCGGATCCAGGCCCTGGTCCGGCGACAGCAGTTCACTCTGCCCGGAATAGATCGAAACCAGCTGGCCGACGGACAGCCGGCCCTCCCGCGCCAGTTCTTCGCCGAGCTCTGCAATCAGCGCCACGCCGCCGGAGCCGGTGACCTGCAGGTCGGCGTCGCGATTGTCGAAGGGTGAGAC
>CBFCXA010000270.1:0-3808 GCA_965601985.1 uncultured Chromatiales bacterium
TGCGGCAATCCGCTGCATCGTCGCAGAGAGATCGGGCAGGCTGACCATCAACGCGCTAATGCACGCAATCGTTGCCGCAATTCTCTGCTTCATTTGTCGATGCTGGCACATGACGATGCTGTCCCCAATCAGCGCTCTTGCCAGGCCGCGGCACGCTGGACGAGATTACGCGAAAGGTTCTCGTGGAACAGCGCGACGTCGGCGAAATGATAGCTCCCCGGAATAAATTCCAGCGCGGTAAACGGCTCCGCCGGCCTGGGCGACACCAGCAGCGCGCCGTCGGCACAGCGCGCGCCTACCAGTCCCGGCACCGGCGGTATGAGTGCAGTCGCCTCCTTATTGATCATGGTCGCGCCGAGATTGCGTGCCGGTGGCATGGCGGTTTCGTCGGCTCGCCAGCTGAGCGGGTTGGTGCACTGGATCGCGTCAGTACCCGCTGCCGCCATCATCGGCGCGTAGCGCTCGCGTGCCGACTGGCGCCATTGCGCCAGGCCCTTGTAGTCGGGCGCGTAGCTCGCCCAGGTGACGATGCAGCCCACCTGTTCCGGCGCCCTGCAGGCCGTCACCCGCGACAGCGTCGTCGCATACAGGGCTTCGGGCACGGGTATCCCGACGACATAGGCAGCAACCAGGCGCCGCGCCAGTGCCGCGTCCGGGTCGACGACGCGCTCCACCAGACGCTGCGTGTGCAGCGCGCCCTGGCTGTGGCCGAGGATCACGAACGGCCGCTCGCCGATCTCGTCCAGGAACTGCTCGAATGCCGCACGCACGTCGATGAAGGCCAGGTCGTAGGCCTGCAGCCCACCGCCCAGCGCGCCGAACGATGCCTGCCGATAGCGTGGCGCCCAGACATCGCAGCAGGCATCCAGCACCGAGGCCTGGCCCAGTACGACTTCGTCTACGCCCGGGTTCACGTCCGGCGCATTATGCGGCGCGTTCCACAGTTCGCGGCCACGGTAGGTGGTCGGATTGATGTAGAAGGCCGCGGGACGACTTGTGTCGCTGGCAGTACCCGGATGACGCGCCCAGCTGTCGCGTTGTGAGTAGTCCGGCGCCGGCGGCGCGAGCCACGCGCTGAACGCAGACTTTTTGCCGGGCTCTGTCGCCGCTTCGATCAGCGGGTTCAGGAACTCGGCATCGTCCCACTCCATGCGAATCTCGCCCTGGCGCACCACGACCAGCTCGCGGCTCGGCACCACGTACACGCGCTGCCCGCCGCGGCCCTCCAGGTAGAACACATCATCGGCCGCGAAAGGCGCGGACATCGGCAGCCCGAAGTCGGGATTGCGGCTGTCCATCATGCGCACCGGGCTGTACGGACTGCCGCGCCAGACCTGCTGCATCGCGAAGTTCGGCGCGAGCGGCGAGGGCGTGGTCAGCTGCATGAAGGCGTCGAAGGGCAGCACGGCCTCGCCGTCATATTCGCCGTGCCTGGACAGCATGAGCCCGATTCTCAGCCAGCCGCGCGGCCGTGCCTGCAGGCAGCAGAATATCTGCGCATTGCCGTCCGGCCGGTCCAGGCGCACGCGCGCCTCGCCGCCGCCGAGCGGTTGCCAGATGCGCTCGCGCAGGAAGTCGGCGTAGCGTTTGCCGGTTGCCGATTCGAGCACCAGCTGCAGTAACTGGGTCGCGGCAAAATGCGAGCGAAAGTGCTCGCCCGGCGGCGATTCGGCGGGCAGGGCGAGCAGTGCGTCCTCGACCCGGCTGGTGATGAACAGGCGCAGCGCGGCGTTGTCCCAGCGGTCTTCGTAGCGGGGCTGCGACAGGCCGGTCTGCATGTACAGCACGTCGCGGACCGTGATGCGGCCGCGCGGGTCGTCCTGCCATGCAGGGATGAAATCGGCCATCGGCGCATCGAGCGACAGCAGGCCATCGGCGACCGCGGCCATGGTCAGGATTGCAGCCAGCGGTTTGTGCAGCGACTGGGAGTCGAGCAGACGCTCCGGGCCGAAGCCCTCCTTGTAGTACTCGTGCTGAATCACGCCGCGATGCGCGATGATCAGCGCGTAACTGTTCAGCGATTCGGCGTAACGCAGTGCGTTGTCCAGAGAGGCGTCAGGCAGGCTGCGCTCGCCTTCGGCCGCAACCGGTATGGCGGCGCCGGCACCCTGCCCGATTGCTACGGTCGGCGTGAACCAGTCGACCGACGCGATCGGGTCGTCCGGGGTGTTCTGGTAGCGCTCCCAGGCCAGCGGGTCTTCCTCGGCGGGCGTGGCAGCCGCGCCAGGCCGGCAGGCGAATGCGCCGAGGAGCATCAGTATGGCGAGCCGGTTCGGGGTCTTGTTCAATGCGGATTCCCCATCGTTGCATCGTATTGCTCAGTTTGCCGGATTTCTGAAACGATGTGGCCCGGTCCCGCCGCGGGCGACCAGCGTTTCAAACGGCTTGGATGGCAGCCTGGTTCTTGCTATTGACTTGTGAAACAGGCAGTGTTTGAAAGCGATCTGCGTTCTGGCCTGGTTTTCTTTGGCCTGCCCTGATCCGGGGCGCTGAGATAAAACACCCGATACGACGAGATTGTTCGAAGCCGCGCCCGATTTGCGTGCGGTCACTACTGCTTCGGAGGCCATTTATGGCTACAGGAACTGTGAAATGGTTTAACCCGTCCAAGGGTTTTGGTTTTATCGCACCGGAAGACGGTGGCAAGGACGTGTTCGTACACATCAGTGCGATCGAGCGTGCCGGTATGGGCACGCTGAACGAAGGTCAGCGCGTCAGCTACGAAGTCGTGACCGAACGCGGCCGAAGCGCCGCGTCGGACCTGAAAGCTGCCTGAGCGCCGCTTTCAGCCGACAGGGAAAACCCGGCCACGTGCCGGGTTTTTCTTGCCCGAAGATTTCCTGTTTACACTCTGACTGATGACCAATCGCAGACTCCGCGCCCTGCGTCGTATCGAGATTGCGACCCATTGCGTGCCCGCGCTGGCCGACTGCGTGCCCGTTTACCAGGAGCTGCTCGACTACCGGGTGGCCGATTCCGGGCGTCTGCCCGAGTCGCTGACTGCCGTCTGGGCGACCCCCGGCATGACCGGCATGCCCTATGCCCTGCTGCAGCCGGCCAGCGGCGCCGAGGTTTACCTCCGCTTCATCGAGACCGGCGATACGGGCGGCTACTGGCCGCCGGTGACGCAGGGCTGGATCGCCACCGAGGTCCTGACCACCGACCCGGATGCGGTGATGGACAAGCTCGCCGGGTCTGCGTTCCGGCGCATCGGCGGTCCGGCCGACCTGTACCCGTCGCCGAAGGCCGCGCGCGCCCTGCAGACGGCCGGCCCCGCCGGCGAGCTGATGTACTTCACGCGCATCCTGCCCGGCGGCAGCCGTTTCGGGCTGCACGGCGCGAAGAGTTTTGTCGACCGGCCGTTCATCATGGTGGTCGGCGGACGCTCACTCGCCGATATCGAAACGTTTTACGGTGAAACCTTAGGACTGCGTATCTGGCCGCAGGAACCGTTTCGCATCGGACAGATGTCTCAAGTGCTCGGCCTGCCGTCGGAGACCACCTACCCGATGTCGATTGCGCGCATTCCCGGGCGCGACTTCCTGCTGGAACTCGAGGAGCTGCCGCCGGAACTAGATCGTCGCCAGGTACCGGAAGGCCGGCTGCCGCAGGGACTGGCAATAGTGAGTTTTACCGGTGCACCTCTGAGCAAGCTGAATCTCGAATACCGCGCCGAGCCGCGCCAAATCGATCTGCCGCCGTACGCGGGTCGCCGCGTTGGGGTGATCGAGGGCGCGGCCGGGGAATGGCTCGAGCTGATCGAGCAGGCGCCCTGATGCGGGCGCCTGCTGCAGAAATCAGTTGCTGC
>CBFCXA010000271.1:0-3799 GCA_965601985.1 uncultured Chromatiales bacterium
GGCGAGATCACCATTCGCGAACTGCTGTGGAACATCAGCGGGCTGGAGAACACCCTGCTGGTCGACGGCGGGCCGTTCTCGAAAGAAGTGCGCATCTCGCTCGGCTCGGACTTCCGCGACGCAGCACTGAGTTTCGAGATCGACCGCGAACCGGGCACCCACTTCAGTTTCACCAACACCAACCCGCAGCTGCTCGGCGCGATCCTCGAAAGCGCGACAGGCAGGGATTACGAGGACTACCTGCAGGAGAAACTCTGGGCACCGCTGGGCGCATCGGCGGCGTCGATCTACCTGGACCGGCCCGGCGGTATGCCGGCGGTGTTCTGCTGTTATCGCGCGACGCCGCGCGACTGGCTGCGTTACGGCCAGGCGCTGCTCAACGACGGCCTGGTCGACGGCCGACAGATCTGGCCGGCCGGCTGGGTTGAGGAAATGACCAGCGGTTCGCCGGTAAACCCGGACTACGGGTACCAGATCTGGGCCGGTAACCCGGCCGACGGGGTGCGCGAGTACATCCAGGACAGCGGGCGCAATGCGCCGCACGGCGACGGCATCGACGACGATTCGGTGTTCTTCCTCGAAGGCGGCGGCTTCCGCACCATGTACGTGATACCGGATGAGGACCTGGTCATTCTGCGACTGGGTTACTTCGATGACGACTGGCAGACGTCGGCGATCCCCAACCTGGTGCTCGCGGGCATCGGCGCAGACGAAGCAACCGAGGAAACGCAGCTATGACCGAACTCACCAGGCGCGAACTGCTGTCGGGCATCAGCCTGCTGGGATTCGGCGCCGGGCTGCACGGGCAGGCCGCTATGGCCGGCGCACATGCCGACTGGGTCCCGGGCGACGACAACACGCAGTGGCGCAACATGATCCGCATGCAGATGAGCACGCAACCCGGGGACGTGCCCTGGTGGTATACCGGGCGGATCTACGCGCAGGTCGGTAACGAGCAGCCGGTGCACCTGTTCAACCTGGAGGGCACCGAGATCTACTGGGTGCGGCCACTGGCCGACGACAGCTTCTCGATCAGCGCGCGCACGCTGACCTTCTTCCGCGACCGGGATACCGGTGAGATGCTGCGCGAATACCGCAACCCGTTTACCGACCAGGTCGTTCCGGTCGATGCCAACCGACTGGGCGGCAAGGACGGCGCAGTGTACTCGGCACAAGGCTGGCGCTATGTGGACATGATGCCCGCCGACCAGCCGCCGAAACCCTTCCAGATCGAGTGGTACCGCTCCGGCGATACCGTATGGATGACCTCCAGCCGCTTCTCCGACATCCTGCCGCAGCCGTGGCTGGAAGCGATGACGGTGTTCGCGCCGCTCGACGACTTTCTCGACGCTAACGTGCCGAGTCTGCGGACGCAGTTCACCTCGACCTACCTGTCGCCCTGGATGCGCTGGCTGGATATGGGCGACCGGGCCGGTCACCTGGTCTGGCACTCGTCCGGCCGCAAGCTCGCCTCGGCCGACGAGATCCCGGCCGAATACCGGCAGCGTGCCGATGCAGAGTACGGCGGGCTGCTGACCGCGGCGCCGGATAGCTGGGACTGAATGGCCACGCGGCGCGAGGTCCTGGTGGCAGCCGGTGCCGCCCTGGCTGCCACGGCCGGGCGGCCGGCATACGCTGCGCTGGACCTCGACGATCCGGCCACGAATCTCGAGGCCTACATCCGGCTGCGCGGCGACATCAGCGGCCGGCCCGTGTTCGACATGATCCGCGGCCGCATCTACGGCCTGGTCGAGGGCGAACAGGCGCGCCCGCTGTTCCGCACGATAGGCGCGCAGGTCAGCCGCTACCGGCGAGTTTCTCCACTCGAGTTTGCCGCGCAGACACGCTACGTAGGCTTGCTGACCGACTGGGATACGGATCGCCTGTTGACCAGCTGGACCAATCCATACACCGGGCGTGACTGCGAGGTGCCGGTGACGCGCTACGGCCCGTCCGAGGTACGTTTCCTGACCGACCGCATGGTGCCGGCGAGTTTCGAGGCCCCCGACGGGATGCAGCCGTCGGCGCGACCTTGGCACGTGGCAGGCGACGTGGTGCACATGATCGACCAGGTGTTCAGCCCGGCAACCGGCGACGCGCTGCCCGACGCGGATATGATGACGTTCACCGGCAGCTGGTCATTACTGAACGACGCCGGGCTTGCGCGGATACCTTCGCAGCTCAGTTTCACGGCGGTAGAAAACTGGCGTGACTGGATGGATATGGACCGGGCCGGCTCGCTGCTCTGGCATGTCAATGGCGTCAAGCTCGAAGGACCGGCAGACTATCCCGACGAACTGGTGGACATGCTGAACCAACAGGACCCGGAATTTTTCGAGGAGACCTCAACGTGATTCGACTTTGCAGCGCCCTGCTCTGCCTGCTGCTGGCTTTACCCGCGCACGCAGACTGGCAGTTCTCGACGGTGGAAGGCGCCGACGGCGTGCCGCTGAACATGGTCACCGCGGGCGACCCGGCCAAGCCGGCGATCCTGCTGATTCACGGCATCGGCCAGAGTCATTACAGCTTCGTGCACCAGCTCAACTCCGACCTCGCCGAAGACTTCTACCTGGTGACCTTCGACCTGCGCGGCCACGGCGTATCGGGCAAACCCTGGGAGCCGGAGGCTTACTCGGAGCCCGAAAAGTGGGCCGGGGACGTGGACGCAATCATGACCGCGGCGGGCCTGGAACAGCCGGTCGTGCTCGGCTGGTCCTACGGAACCCTGGTGCTGATGGACTACCTGCGCGTGTATGGCAGCGACAAACTGGGCGCGATCGTGCTGACCGGCGCGCTCGGTGGCGTCACGCCGTTCCGTATGCCGCCCGCCGACGACCCGGATGCGATGCGCTTCGCCGAGGTTCGCAAGCTGCAGATGAGCGACGATTTCGACGATCGGCGACAGGCGGCCGAGGTGATGGTCGATATGCTGACGGCCGGGCCGATACCGGAACCGTACCGGGAGATATTCATGAACGCCGGCTTCATGATGCCGCTGTATGCCCGTGGTCCGATGATTACTCGCAAGCTCGACAACCAGGACCTGCAGGCCAAACTCGACAAACTGCCGACCTTGTTGATGATCGGCCTCGAGGACAGCCCGACTACGGTCGAGGACGCGCCCATGCTCGCCGAGCGCTACGATAACGTCAGCTACATCGGCTACGAAGGTGTCGGGCACTCGGCATTTTTCGAGCAGCCGGAACGGTTCAACGCCGACCTGCGCGAGTTCGTCACGCGCGGCCGCTCCGCAGCCGCCCCCGCCGCCCCCACCGGATTGACCGCGCCATGATGGAGTTTCTGAAGCGCGCCTGCGATGCGCAGGCCACGGTTGACGGTTCGCGGCTCAGCCGACGGGCACTGATCGCCGGCACGGGGGCCGCGGCCGGCAGTGCCGCATTGCTTTCAGTCCCGCGCGCAGCATCCGCGGCCGGCGTGCCAGACGCCAAGCTGACGCAGGGTTCGCGCATGGACTCGCAGTTTCTGTTCTACGAGGACCCTGCAGAACACCAGCGCCAGAGCTGGCGCGTGCTGCGCAACATCGACGACGATGCAGACGTACTTTTCTGGTACCACTTCACCATGTTCACGGTGCCGGAGGGCCGGCGGCCGGAGCCGGTGGTGCGCTGGGAAGGCATCGAGTTCTCGCATCATCGCGCGCTGCGCAACGGCGCCTATCGGCTGCACGGCCACAACCTCTCGTTTCCGCGCGACTTGCGCACCGGGCGCTGGACCGACTCCGCAGTCAACCCGGTGACCGGCGACACGGTATCGATTCCGCCGATGGCGCTGACCGAAG
>CBFCXA010000272.1:0-3790 GCA_965601985.1 uncultured Chromatiales bacterium
TGGTCGAAGGCCGGGGTCATGGTCAGCAATGGTCCGTTCGTGCTGGCCGAGCGCGTGCCACAGTCATTTATCCGGCTGGAAAAGAACCCGTACTACTTCGCGGCGGACGAAGTGGAACTCGACGCGGTGGTCTGGTACCCAACCCAGAATCTCGGCACCGCGTTCACGCGCTTTCGCGCCGGCGAGCTCGATATTGCGCTGAACTTCCCGCCTGGCGAGATCGACTGGATCAAAGAGAACATCCCGGACAGCCTGCACGTCACGCCAAACCTGGGTATTTATTTCCTGGTCGTGAACATGCGCGAGCCGCCGTTCGACGACCTGCGCGTGCGCCGCGCGCTGTCGCTGGCCATCGACCGCGAAGGCATTGCCAATCGGCTGCTGCGCACCGGGGTGTCGCCGGCCTATACCTTCGCGACGCCTTATTTCTCGGATTATCCGGGCGTCCGGCTGCCGGAAATGGACATGCCGTTCCCGGAGCGCCAGGCACTGGCGCGCCAGCTGCTGGCGGAGGCCGGTTTCCAGCCCGGGGAACTGGTCGTGCCGCTGAACTACGACACCCAGGAAGAAAACCGCAAGATCATGGTCGCCATCTCGGCAATGTGGCGGGCCATCGGCGTGCGTACACAGGTAACCGACGTCGAGTTCTCCATGCTCAATCGCATGGTCCGCACCAAGAAATTCGCCGTGTCGCGCTGGTTCTACATCGCGCCCTACGACGATCCGTACGCGGTGCTGCAGCTGTTCCTCAGCAACAACCCGAACAACTGGCCGGGCTTCGTCAGCGAGCGCTTTGACGAACTGATGCGGGCCTCGAACAGCATCGAAGATCGGGCAGAGCGCCTGCAGACCCTGGCCGAGGCAGAGCTGGAGCTGATGTCGAACTACCCGGTGCTGCCGATTTCCTACTATGTCGGGCGCCGGCTCGTGTCGCCGAAGGTCAAGGGCTGGTTCGACGCTGCCTCCGGCCCGACGCCGTCACGCTACCTCACCGTCGAACGCTGAGTTCGTCGGCCGATGCCTTATATTGCGATTTGCCGTGACGATCAGACCCGGGATACCGGAGCGCTGAGGCGTGCCGAGCGCGACGCGCATTTTGCCTACATCGAATCGATCCTCGATAAGCTGCTGGTCGCGGGACCATTACCCGAAGAGGACAGCGGTTCGCATACGGCGAGCCTGTTTGTCTATGCGGTCGACTCGGAGGACGAAGCGCGTGCGCTGCTCGAGGCGGACCCTTTCTTTCGCGCTGGAATCTACGCAGAAGTCGAAATCAAACCGTTCCTGCCGGCGGCAGGCGGCTGGATAGGTGGCAAGATCTGGTAGTCGTTACCAGGCGCGGACGCGCCCGGTATCCAGGTGCACGAAAGCCGACTTCGGATAGTAGCCGACGCCGCCGGCCGAGAGCTCCATGGCCGCGCGACGCAGATCGCCGGTATCCAGCCCCGGAATACGCACATCGATTGCGCGACCCTGCGTGTGCAGGCTGCGCTTGGCCACACCGGTGGAATTTCGGCGCAGCATTTCGTTGGTCGACGGTGAGCGATAGCCGGAGATGACTTCGAACGGGCCATCGCTCTCACAGCGCCGTTGGACCGCATGCAGCAGGTCGAGCAAGCTCGTATCCATCGCGTACACTTCACCGCTGCGATGGTCCCGCAGCAGCTGATTGACGGCGCCCAGCGCATCGTCGAGGTAGCTGCCGCGCTCGAAGTAGGTCACATCCAGCTTCTCGCCGGTATGCGTGTGATGAAAGCACAGGCGGCGGGCCTCGGCGGCGAACGCCGGCATCGGCAGGCAGCCCGCGACCGCAAAGGCCGTGGCGCCGCTCAGGAAATCACGTCTGCTGGTGACAGCGGGCATTTCGGTTAACAACAACCAACGGAGCAACAACGCGCGTGATTTTCACAAATGCCCGGCGCGAGGACAACGTCCGGTTGCTCAGAATTCCGGTCTTTGCAGCGCTGGGCACGCTGATGCTGGCGCCGGGGGCGGCTGCCGTCGCCCAGGATGCGACAGCGGAGGCCATCTACGCGCGGGTCGATGCATTGCAGGCCGGTTCGCCGGTCACCATCGGCTCTGCGACGCTGGCCACCGGTCCACTGCTGAGCGACATCTACGCGGCGCGCGAGTTCGGTCCGCTATGGCCGAACGAGGCGCGGGTGCGCGAACTGCTGGACGTGGTCGGCGGCGCCACGGTTCACGGGCTGAACCCTGAGGACTACCACGCCGGCGAGTTGCGCAGCGCCCTGCTGCGCCAGTCACTCAATCCGTCGAGCTTCGGCCTGGCCGACGTCGACCTGCTCGCCACGGATGCGCTGATTCGCTACGCCTATCACCTGCGCTTCGGCAAGGTGAACGCGGCCAGTATCGACACCAATATCAATTTCCGTCGAGAGTTCCAGGACGGCGTCGATCCGCCCGCCGCGGTCGCCTCCCTGGTCGCCGATTCGCGCGACCTCGATATGCTGTTTGCCGAACGTTTCCCGTTCGGCCCGGTTTACCGGGAGTTCCAGGCAGAGCTCGCACGCTATCGTGGGCTGGCGGAGGCTGGCGGCTGGCGCCCGGTACCGGAGGGCCCGACCCTGCGCCCCGGCGATACCGGGCCGCGCGTGGCGGCGCTGCGCGATCGCCTGCGCGTAACAGGCGAACTGGCGGCCGGTGCCTCGCCCGGATCCGAGGATTTCGATGGCGAACTGGAAAACGCGGTGCGCCTGTTCCAGCAGCATCACGGACTCGATGCCGATGGCATTGCCGGCGCGCAGACCCTGGCCGCGGCCGAGGTGCCGGTCGCCACACGCATCGACCAGCTGCGCCTGTCGTTGGAGCGCCTGCGTTGGTTGCAGAGCGAAGAACCGGCGCGCAGCTCCGTGGTCGTGAATATCGCCGGCTTCGACGTGTTCCTGTTCCGAGACGGTGAAGTCGTGTGGTCGGCCCGCGCCCAGGTCGGTACGCCCTACCGGCAGACGCCGCTGTTCCGTGACGACATCCGTTACCTGGAGATCAATCCGACCTGGACCGTGCCGCCGGGAATCCTGCGCAAGGACATCCTGCCGAAAGTGCGCCGGGACCCCGGCTACCTGGCCAGTCGCAACATCGACCTGATCGATCGCAACGGCCAGCTCGTCGACCCGTACTCGGTTGACTGGTCGAAGTACACGCGCGGTGCCCCGTACACGTTTCGCCAGCGTCCCGGGCCGAACAATGCGCTGGGCTTGATCAAGTTCATGTTCCCGAACGAGCACTTCGTGTTCCTGCACGATACGCCCAGCCGCGCACTGTTCGGCCGCTCACAGCGCGCCTTTAGCTCCGGCTGCATCCGTGTCGAGCGACCGTTCGAGCTCGCAGAGCTGTTGCTCGGCGATCCGGACAACTGGAACGCCGCGCGTTTCGATGCAGTGCTGGAGAGTGGCCGGACCACACGGGTCAACCTGGCCGAGCCGATGCCGATCCTGATCAGCTACCTTACCGCGAGCCTGTCGGAGGACGGTGCGGCCCGCTTCGGCCCGGACGTCTACGAGCGGGACCCTCGCGTACTGGCCGCACTGAACGGCGAGGTACAGATCGAACTGCCGGAGTTCTGAAGCCGGCGCAGCGCCGTCGCGCTCAGCGCCAGGTGACGTCGCTGTCGTTCTCGGCGGCGGCCTTGAGGAGTTCCAGCAGCGGGAAGGCCCGTTGCCTCAGACTGACGACCGGCTGTTTTACGGCGTCCGGGTCGTCATCGGCCGGGGCCTGGCCGAGCGGTTCGTCGCCCTGTTCCGTCACCGCATCTGTCAGTTTCGCCAGTGCG
>CBFCXA010000273.1:0-3777 GCA_965601985.1 uncultured Chromatiales bacterium
GCTTCGTCAAAGAGATCCTGCACGATCCGATCGACCGGGAAATGGTCCGGTCGATCAACGAGATCGGCCACCTGACCGGCAAGCAGACCATTGCTGAGTTCGCCGAGAACGGCGAGATCATTACGATGCTGCGGGGTATCGGCGTGGATTACGCGCAGGGCTACGGCGTCGACGAGCCCAAGCGCGTGATGATGGCAGCGGTCAACGCGTGAGCGCTGCGGCCGCGGCGGTGCCGATCGCGCCGCCGCCGGTTTCCAGTGCTTCCGGCGCGTCGGTCTCTCGTCCCTGCTGCAGCTCCCACAGCTTTGCATAGGTTCCACCGAGGCCGATCAGTTCGGTGTGAGTGCCGCGTTCGACGATGCGCCCGTGGCGCAGCACCAGTATCCGGTCCGAATCGACGATCGTGGCCAGCCGGTGCGCAATCGCCAGCGTCGTGTGCCGGGCCGCGACTTCCCGCAACGCGCCGAGAATTGCCCGCTCGGCGTTCGAGTCCAGCGATGACGTCGCTTCGTCGAAGATCAGTATCGATGGTTTCTTCAGTAGGACGCGCGCAATCGCAATGCGCTGCTTCTCGCCACCGGAGACCTTGAGTCCGCGTTCGCCTACCACGGTGTCCAGGCCCTTCGGTAACTGGGCAATGAAGTCCTCGAGATGCGCCAGCCGGATCGCGTCGAGAATTTCGGCTTCTTCGGCATCCGGCCGCCCGTACGCGATGTTGTAGTGAATCGTGTTGTTGAACAGCACGGTATCCTGCGGCACGACGCCGATCGCCTGACGCAGGCTGGTTTGAGTAACCGTGCGAATGTCCTCGGCCCCGACCAGGATGCGCCCGTCGTCGACATCGTAGAAGCGGAACAACAACCGCGCGAGCGTCGACTTGCCGGCGCCGCTGGGGCCGACTACCGCGACTTTCTCGCCGGCCGGGATCTCGAAGCTGACGTCGTCGAGGATCTGCCGATCGTCCTGGTAGCCGAAACTGACGTGTTCGAAGCGCACGCTCGAGTCGCTGCGGTCCAGGGCCGGCGCGCCGGGCAGGTCCGCGACCTTAGGCTCGCGCTTTAAGAGCGCGAACATCTGCTCTATGTCGGCCAGCGCACGCTTGATTTCTCGGTAGACGAAACCGAGGAAGTTAAGCGGGATGAACAGCTGCAGCATGTAGGCGTTGATCATCACCAGGTCGCCCAGGGTCATGCTGCCGGCGACGACGAAATTGGCCGCCAGGATCATCAGCGCGGTCATCGAGCCGGTCACTACCACGGCCTGACCGCTGTTCAGCGCGGCCAGCGACAGGCGATTGCGCCGGCGCGCCGTCTCCCAGCCTTCCAGGTAGTTATCGTATTCGGCCGACTCATGCACCTCGTTGGCGAAGTACTTCACCGTCTCGAAATTCAGCAGGCTGTCGATCGCGAAGTTATTCGTGTTGTTGTCCGCAGCGTTCATCTGTCGCACGAAATTCGTCCGCCACTCGGTAACGAAAATCGAGAACACTCCGTACACGCCGACCGCGAACAGCACGATGGCCGGGAACCACAGGCTGAAGTTCAGCGACAGGATGATCAGCACCAGGCTGATTTCGAACAGGGTCGGCGCGATATTGAACAGCGTGGAGCGCATCAGGAAGCTGATGCCGTTGGTGCCGCGTTCGATGTCGCGGGCCAGCGCACCGGTCTGGCGCGACAGGTGAAAATCCAGGTCCAGCGCATGCAGATGATCGAAAACCTGCAGTCCGACGCGGCGCATGGCCCGCTCGGTCACGCGCCCGAACAGGGCATCGCGAATTTCGGTGAACAGGATATTGCTCAGGCGCAGGGCGCCATAGGCCAGCAACAGGGCCAGCGGCACGGCAACTACCTGCACCTGCGTGCTGTCCAGGGAGTCGACGATGTACTTCATCGCCAGCGGCAGCAGCACGCTGGCGACCTTGGCCAGCACCAGGAACAACAGTGCCAGCGCTACGCGTCCGCGGAAGGCCAGAAAGTAAGGCGCGAGGCTGCGGATTACGTCCCAGTCGCCGGACCATTGGCGGCTGTAGTCGTTTTTTCGGGAATGTGGCGGCATGGGCGAAGTATAGGCGCGCCGCCTCAGCCGCGAGGCCGTAGCCCCGGAATCATGCTGGCCAGTACGCCGTCGCGGCGCACGAAATGGTGGTGCAGGGCGGCGCCGGCGTGGGTCGCGACCAGGGTGAACAGCAGGTAGGCCTGGTAGCGGTGCGCAAGTTCCAGGCGCTCATGAAGTGCGCGATCAGGCTCGACCAGGTCGGGTAGCGTGAACCAGCCGAACAGGCTGACCGGGAAGTTCGCGGCCGACGAGCTCATCCAGCCGGTCAGCGGCATAACGAAAATGAGTGCATACAGCAGCCACTGCGCAAGCCGTGCGAGTCCGGCCTGCCAGCCCGGCATGACCGACGGCAGCGCCGGTGGCCTGTGCAGCCAGCGCCAGGCCAGGCGCAGCGCGGCGATGCTGAAAATCGTCAGGCCGATCGACTTGTGCAGGGCGTAGCTTTCCAGCTTGGCCGGGCTGAGCGGCAGGTCGATCATGTAGTAGGCCAGCGGTACCTGGAACAGGATCAGTCCGGCGACCAGCCAGTGAAACAGCTGGGCCGGCAGGCCATAACGATCGGTCGGGTCATTCATGTCGCCAGCCTAATCTGCCCGGCCGCTGCCTGCACCTGGGCGTCAGGCGTCAAAGGAAAAGCGCATCGACAGATCGATCGCCTCGACATTCTTGGTCAGCGAGCCGACCGAGATGAAATCCACGCCGGTTTCGGCGACGTTGCGCAGTGATTCGGTGGTGATGCCTCCGGAGGCTTCGAGCGTGACCGACGGGTTCAGTGCGTCGCGCAGCACGACGGCCTCTCGCGTCTGCTCGAGGCTGAAATTGTCGAGTAGAAGCCGCTGGGCGCCTGAGGCCAGCCCTTCACGTACCTGTTCCAGCGTTTCGACTTCGACTTCGATCAGTACATCGCCGGCGCTGCGAATTGCCGCGGTGACGGCGGCCGGGATGCCGCCGGCGGCGACGATGTGGTTTTCCTTGATGAGCACTGCGTCGAACAGGCCGATGCGGTGATTCTCGGCGCCGCCGCAACGCACCGCGTATTTCTGCGCCAGTCGCAGGCCCGGTATGGTCTTGCGCGTATCGAGTATGCGCACCCGGGTGCCGGACACCGTATTGACGCAGCGCCGCGCCGCGCTTGCGGTGCCCGACAGCAGCTGCAGGAAGTTCAGCGCGGTGCGCTCGCCGGTGAGCAGGCTGCGTGCGGGACCGGCCAGCCTGGCGATGAGCGCATCGGGCTCTGCTTCGTCGCCTTCGTCGATCTGCCAGTCGACCGAGACCCTGCCATCGAGTTGCCGGAAGACTTCCTCGACCCAGGCCTGCCCGCAGACCACCGCCCACTGGCGAGCGGTGATGGTCGCGGTCGCCTGCTGTGCCGCGGGAACCAGCGCCGCGGGATCCAGAGCCTGCCTGACCGCCGCCCAACCCATCAGCGGCGGTATCGCGCCGGGCACGGCGCCCACCAGCGTTGCCAGGGAAGTCCATCTCTTGAGCGGCGTGTAGACGAAGACGTATCCGGTCAGGGCAACCGCACCCAGCAGGGCGGTCAGCGGATTGACCAACACCGCGAGTTCAACCATCCCGATGATCGACAGCGAGACGCCGAAGAGCAAACCCAAGTCCGGGTCTATTCGCCCGGTCGGCATGGGGCGATTCGCCGTTCGCGTCATCATGGCATCGCTCTCTCGCTCCAGAACCTGGTTCAACGCGGTGGCACCGGCCGAG
>CBFCXA010000274.1:0-3768 GCA_965601985.1 uncultured Chromatiales bacterium
TAATGGCCCGGGTTTCGCGCCGGACTTCATCGACCAGGTGTTCGAACCTTACATAACGACCAAGTCCAAAGGTACGGGACTTGGCCTGGCCATCGTAAAGAAGCTGGTGGAAGAGCACGGTGGCCGCGTGCTTGCAGAGAACCAGCCGGATGGCGGCGCCCGCGTGAGCGTGGAATTGCCGCTGCGTCAGGAACTGCGGGAAGTTGCAGAGATGCAGCCGCGCAGGCATGTTGAAGCCCGGAGGGAACGCGCATGACGGCATCGAGCATACTGGTCGTCGACGACGAAGCGGATATCCGCGGACTGATTGAAGAAATCCTGTCGGAGGAAGGCTACGACGTGGCCACCGCCGCCGACGGTACGGAAGCGCGTGCGCAGATGGGCAGCGGTCATCCCGACCTGGTGCTGCTCGATATCTGGATGCCCGACGTCGACGGCATCACGCTGCTCGGCGAATGGAGCCGCGACGGTGCGCCACCCTGCCCGGTCGTCGTCATGAGCGGACACGGCACGGTCGAGACGGCGGTCGAAGCCACGCGACTCGGCGCGGTCGATTTCGTCGAGAAACCGCTGTCGCTGCAGAAACTGTTGCGCACGGTCGAGCGCGCGCTGACCGAAGGACAGGGTCCCGGCCAGGTTACGCACCGGCAGATGTTCCCTGCCATGCCCGGCCCGATCGGTAAGAGCGCGGCGGTCCGCGAACTGCGCGAGCGCGCGAAGGAAATGGCCTCGCACCCCGCGCCGGTATTGCTGATCGGCGAGCCCGGCAGCGGCCGAGAGGCGGTCGCACGATATCTCCATGCCGCCGGCGATCGTCGTGACCGTGAATTCGTCCGCCTGGTCGCTGCGTCGCTGCCGGCCGAGAATGTCGCGCTGGCCCTGCTCGGCACTGGCGACGGCGACGCCGGCCTGCTGGAGCGCGCCGGCAGCGGCGTGCTGTTCATCGACGACCTCCAGGCGCTTTGCCCGGAAGGCCAGCGCCTGCTGCTCGGTGTGCTGGAGCAGGGCAGCTTTTCGCGTCTGGGCGAGTCGACGGCGGTCAGGCTTTCGGCCCGTCTTATGGCATCGGTTACGCCGGAAGCCGCCAGCGATCCCGAAGCGCACGGTCTGCAACCGCAGCTGCTCTCGCGGCTCTCGGTGCTGCAGCTGCCGGTGCCGTCGCTGCGCGATTACCCCGAAGACGTGTCGGAATTGCTGCGGCAGTACGTCGATCGCATGGTCGAGGCCGAGGGCCTGCCTTACCGGCGCTTCGGCGTCGCGGCCCAGAATCGACTGCGCAACTATCCCTGGCCCGGCAACATCGAGGAACTGACCCAGCTGGTCCGTCGCATGCTGCTGGCTCCGGGCGACGAGGAAATCGGCCTGGCCGAGGTCGAGGAAGCGCTGCGCCCGGTAGCCGATGCCGCGTCGGAACCGCTGGTCAAGCAGGATCTGTTGTCGCTGCCGCTGCGCGAGGCGCGCGAGCAGTTCGAGCGCGCCTACCTGATCGAGCAGCTGAAGCTCTGCGACGGCAAAGTGGGGCGGCTCGCCAAGCGCGTCGGCATGGAGCGAACGCACCTGTATCGCAAGCTGCGCTCGCTGGGTGTCGATTTCCGGCATCTCGGCGAAGACTGACGATCTGCTGCCACGCTCCGCGCCGCGTCCGCTGCCTGCGGTGACCAGCAATGCCTGAACTCTGGGCCACGCTGCTGCCTGTCCTGCTGGCCGACGTACTCAACCCGGTGCTGTTCGCGTTCATGGTCTACGCGGCGGGCACGAAGCAACCGCTGGCCAATAGCAGCGCGATTCTCGCCGGACATACCGTGGCCTACTTCAGTGCCGGCCTGGTGCTGCTATTCGCGGCCGGGCGCATTACCGAGCGCCTGGCGAATCCGCAGACGGTGGACTTCGTGATCGAGCTGCCGATCGGTATCGCCTTGCTGTGGGCTGCGCTGCGCAGCCGCTCGGATACCGGCAAACGGCCGGAGGACCCCGGCCCCGAGCTCACGCCGGTGAAATCCTTCGTGCTCGGTGCGGTAGTGAATTTCGTCGGTATTCCATTCGCGCTGCCCTACTTTGCAGCCATCGCGCAGATCACCAGGCCGGACCCGCCGCTGTCCGAGGCACTGGTGCCGCTGGTGGCCTACAACCTGGCCTATGCACTGCCATTCGCCGCGATACCTATGCTGCGCGCGGTGATGGGCGACGACAGCCAGGCGCTGCTCGAGCGTTTGAACGAATACATCGATCGGGCGGCCGGGTTCCTGATGCCGCTGATGCTGTTTGCCGTCGGTGCGCTGCTGGTAGCAGATGCCGTGTACTACTTCGCCACCGGGAATTTTCTGATCGACCTTTCCTGATCGACCTGGCCTGATGCCGCATTAGCTGGTTTGCTAACGTGTCCTCCCCATCGTTGGAGCTGCGCCGACAAGAACATGGACAAGTACATCGTCACCCGCGAGGAAATCGAGGCCTTCGACGGTCTCGACAAGGTGCATTTCCTCAATGCCAATGCGCGTCGGCGCAACAAGTCGCTCGGTGACCTGACCGGCCTGAAAAACATCGGGTTTCATATCATCGAGGTGCAGCCCGGCTTCGAGTCCACCGAACAGCATGTGCACCATCACGAAGAGGAATGCCTGTACGTGCTAGAGGGCGAAGCACAGGCGCACATCGGCGACGAAGTACATACTGTTCGCGCCGGCGATTTCATCGGTTACCGTGCCGGCGGCGCGTCGCACAAGCTGCGCAATACCGGCAACGACGTATTGCGCTGCATCGTGGTGGGCCAGCGCCTGCCACATGACGTGGCCGACTACAGGCTGCTGGGCAAGCGCCTGTATCGCAACGAGGGCCTGGCCTGGAACATGGTCGATCTGTCGGCCGTCGAAGAACCGAGCGGCGGTAAGAAGTGAGCGGCCTGGCGAGTCGTTTCGCCGGCGGCTGTGTGTCACTTTGCCTGCTGCTCGTGGCACCGTGCCATGCTCTGGCGGACAGAACCGAGAACGGCGCGTGGCTGGGGGCGATTGTCACCGGCAGTTTCGATTCGGACGACAAGGCGAACCGCTGGCGCTGGTGGGTCGACAGCCAGTATCGTTTCCAGAACTCGGCGACCAACGTCGGCACGATCTTCGTGCGCCCGGCCATCGGCTACGTCGCCAGGCCGGGGCTGAGCCTCTGGGCCGGCTATGGCTGGTTCGGTACCGACGCGGACGGCGTCGGCCGGATCGACGAGAATCGGCTGTGGCAGGATCTGCTGTGGCGCCCGTCGATCGACGGGCCGCTGCGAGTCGTGCTGCGCACGCGCTTCGAGCAGCGCTGGCTGGATACCGGCGACGATACGGGCTGGCGCTTCAGGCAACTACTGCGCCTGGAGCTGCCGTTCGCCGCGAACGGCAGGCTGGCGCTGATCGGCGCCAACGAACTGCTGATCGCAATGAACGACACCGACTGGGGCGAACGTTCCGGCCTGGATCAGAACCGCTTGTTCCTTGGGCTCGGTTATCAGGCAGGCAAGCGAGCGTTTATCGATTTCACGTATTTCAATCTGTATGTCGACCAGCCACTGATCGAAGACGTGGTGAATCACCTGCTCTTCGCCAGTGTGCGATTCAACTTCTAGATCGTTACAAGGAGACTAGGAAATGGCTAACGAGGGCTACCACGAACCCGTTGCGGAACTGACTGACGAGACACGCGACATGCATCGTGCAATCGTGTCGCTGATGGAAGAGCTGGAGGCGGTGGACTGGTACAACCAGCGCGTCGACGCCTGCACCGACAAGGATC